>JBAVMD010000531.1:0-15638 GCA_049689695.1 Chitinophagaceae bacterium
ATTTAGAAGACATAAATGCATCCAGGCCGCGTTCTTTTGAATAAACGATAACCGGGAGAGGAATAGTAACGTGCGTATGGCCGAAAGTAGCAAAGTGGAACTCATGGCCATCCTTGATGTGCTCCATGATCACCTCGGCGGCATCGAATTTCTTATCATCGATCGCATCATTTGCTCCTTCGTTCTCATGCTTGAGCTGGGTAGCGATGGTATCGCCCGCATCCTGCGCAAAAGAAATATTAGAAAAAAGCAATATGTTGAGGCTGAAAACCGCTACCAATAAGGATTTGAGGCGTCTGAACGTCATAAGCTCCCCTTGAAATTTGCCGCAAAGATAAGGAGGGAGGGTTTAAAAAAGGCATTTTAGAAGGGGAAATGGGAAAAAGGTATCAGGATTTATTTTCCATGAATTTGTGGATTTTTTCAAGCTCGATGACATCGATCTGGTCTTTGGGTCGATTATAAGATAAGAAGTTATTTTTCATTGATTACCCGAAATGATTTTTCCTCCTTTAATCATAGCTGACAACTTTATCAGTTTCATCAAAGTATAAAATCTTTCATTATAGGTTCTTCCAGCGGCATGCTGTAACTGGAATTTTTCCGCTTCTTCTGAAGAACTAAACATATGAAGTGTGGCCTTTTTCACGCGTTTATTTTGATTCTCAAATTTATCTCAATAGAAAGTGAAATCCAAGTCTTAAACAAATTTACCGGCTTTTTCAAACTGCATCTGGTGTAGCTTGTAGTAAAATCCCTGCTGCTCAAGCAACTGAGCATGGGTACCCATTTCTTTGATCTCGCCTTTCTCCAAAACAATAATCTTATGCGCTTTGCGAATAGTAGACAAGCGATGCGCAATTACAATAGAAGTTCTTCCCGCAATCAATGTATCGGTAGCTTTTTGGATCATTCTTTCAGATTCCGTATCAACAGATGACGTGGCCTCATCCAATACCAGCACAGCAGGATCGTATAATAAAGCACGGATGAACGACAGCAATTGTCTTTGCCCCAGCGATAAACTCGTTCCCCGTTCCATTACATTATAATCATATCCTCCGGGCAACTGCATTATAAAATCATCCATGCCAATGAGCTTGGCCGCTTCTATCACTCTTTCCCGGGGTATTTGCGGATTGCGCAATGTAATATTATCCATCACCGAACCAGAGAACAGGAATACATCCTGCAATACAATACCTATACCTGCACGCAGTGCGCCGAGCTGATAGTCTTCGATCTTTACATCATCCATTCTTATCTCTCCTTTCTGGGGCTCGTATAAACGGTTCAGCAGACTGATAATGGATGTTTTGCCGCTGCCCGTATGCCCTACAAGCGCCACGGTCTCACCGGGGTTAACAACAAATGAAATATTCTTCAGCACAAACCGCTCAGGTGTATAAGCAAACCATACTTTATTGAATTCAATTTTTCCATTGATCTTACCGGGATCATGCGTGCCTTCTGATTTTATATAATCATCGTTGTCCATTACTTTGAACACACGCTCACCCGCTACCATTCCCATTTGCAACACATTGAATTTATCCGCTATTACCCGCAACGGACGGAAAAGCAGGTTGAGATAAAGAATGAATGCAATCATTTTTCCCGGCAGCTCTCTCGCTTCTTGAGGTGATAACGAAAGCGAAGCGCTTGCAGCCCACCATACCAGCAAACCAACGCCTGTAGCCAGGATGATCTCCACTACAGGAAAGAAAATGGAATAAGCAAAAATGGCGTGGATGTTTGCATTGCGGTGCTCCGTATTGATCTGGCGGAATTTATTGAACTGCTTGTTCTCCGCAGCAAACGCCTGTACGATCTGCATGCCTGTGATGTGCTCCTGTACAAATGCATTCAGTTGTGCTACAGCATTCCTCACCCTTATGAAAGATTTATTCACGCTCTCTTTAAAAAAGTAAGTAGCCACAATCAGGATAGGAAATGGAGCAAGGCTGATAAGCGAAAGCCTCCAGTCTGCAACAAACATCACTACCAATATTGCGATGATCGAAAGCAGATCTGCAATGATGGGAATCAATCCATCTGCAAACACGTCGTTGATACGCTCGATATCATCAACAGTTCTTGTGGTCAGCGTACCAATTGGCGTTTTATCAAATTGCGAAAGGTTCAGGCCGAGTATTTTCTGGTACACCTTCACCCGAAGGTCACGCACAACCGTTTGGCCCAGCCATGCAGTGATATAAGAAAAATAAAACCTGAAAGCAGTTTCTATCAACAGCAGGCCGACCTGTATTACAGTGATCCAGATGATCCAGTTAAAATCGCCGGCGTTGATGAAATCGTTTACAGTAAGCTGAATGAGAATTGGGCGAATGGGCGTGAATAAAGCCAGCAGAACGGCAAGCGCTATCGAAATATAAAAACGCTTTTTATAAGGAGCAGCGTACTGGAATACGCGTCGCAGCAAGCCGAAATCGAAAATTTTTTTAGCGGTGCCTTTCTCTGCCATGATGAGCCGTCAAAGATAATCCAAACTATAAAGATGATGTAACGTAAGTCAGGGATTGAAGCCGTTTACGGAATTTAACAGAGCGGCTCAAGGTGAAAGTTACTGTTGTTCCATCGCCCTCCTGTATGCCTTAATAAAAATCGCTCCGAGGTTTTTATGCGGGGGTATGTAATCGTCGAATTTTTCCTTGGCCGCTGCATCGTTCTGGAAACGCCCGCTCAGGTCTTTCCACATTCCTATCCAGTCAATATTGCGTCCGGTAACCACGGTGGAATTGATGGCCTGCAGAATAGGCTCGTTCACCGTTTTAGTACCAACCTGCTTTGAAGAAATGATGTGCGCATTTTCACTTATAGTAAGCACATCGTTCAGGTTATTATATCCTCCGCAAGATCCCAGCACCACTATCTTTGCAGAAGGAGCCAGTTGGTTGAGCGTATATTTTAAATGATAGCTGTGCCCGCGATGAATAACGATAGTAGGCTTCAGCTTGCGTTCATATAAATAATCATTCAGCTTGGCCTGCGCACGCGCATCCGGATCATCAGGACCATAAAGAGGCTTGTTGGCATATATCACCGTGGGCTTTCCCTTTGTAGAAGAAATGGCTACCCAATCAGCATTTTCAACAATCTTCCAGTCAGACTTGCCGCGGAACATTCCCATAAAGTTGGCGTAAGATAACTGTCCGTCTTTGTCTTCATCGCCATAAAAAAATACCTGCTGTATTACGCGGCCGCTATCATCACACAGATCTTTAAAATCCACCGTATATACCGGAGGAATGCCTAAGGTGGCGGAGAGATCAACTTTTTTGGTAGAGTCGGTGGATTCAAACAAGGTCTTAAGCAACTTATATATAACGATACCGCGCTGACTGTTATCTGATATTGTTCTCCTGTAGTTCCAGTTCACCTCCTGCAGCACAAGCCCGGCCAGCTCAGGATTTTTATCCATGATGCTGCTGTAAGAATCGGCAACGTCCACAGCATCTTCCAGGCCATTTGTCCTTTCCAGCCCAATAATGAAAGCCTTCATGAGCGTGTTGGCATTGTCCTTATTCATGCGGCTCAGAAAATCATTCAGCGTGTTGTAGCCAGCCGCCATTTTAATGAACTTCCTGAAATAATCCCCGCTTACGCTCATCAGCAGGCTATCGCCTCCGGCATTGGCCATGCGCTGGAAAATTCTTTTGTATACGCCCAGGTAGCTCGACGTGTATATTTCGTCTTCGCCAAGCACGATGAGGTAATATAATTCCTGTGGCGATAAACCATCCAGCTTGCGGAAGCGTACATTCTCATCTTCTACGGCATGCAGGCCATTGATCTCGCGAATGAAATTATCTTTTGCTTTTCTGGCTAGCATACCCGTTAGGGCCTGCATTTCCCACGCGGTATCTTTCAGCGGAGGCAATAGCCTGCGTGAATAATCAACCCGGGTTTTAACCAGCAGCTTATAATAATCCAGCTCACTTTCTTTCACTTTATCAACGTCCTCAAAACTGATATTGCCTTTAAGAATATTATCGAGGAAGGGAAAATACAACTGGCCGCTCTTGTTATTCGCCATGCGGCCGATGGTGCTTACCAGCTTGTCCCTATGGTTACGGATCATAGTGGCCAGGCGATTGCTGCCGGCTGCATAATCATATAATTTTCTTGGATTGTCGTATGCCGCTTTGGCAATAAGAGAATCCGAATACATAAGGCCGGGATTGCGGTTTAATGTTGGCAGTATTTCATCGGGATGAAGCCCGAGGTATTTCACCGCAAGAATTGTTTTTGAAGGCTCAACCCCCGCATTGGGTGTCGGGTACAGGAAACAATCTATAATGATCTTTCCTACGCCATATTCATTTGCTGCAACAACCGGTTCGATGCTCTTTCGCTCCAGGTCGAGCTGCATGGCGGTCATAAAAGCATTCAGCACGGCGGGTGCCTGGGAAGCTGAGTAATCGCGCTTGTTCCAGTTCTGGTTGAACCCGCGCAACATGAGCTCAAGTGCTTTCAGGTATTTTTTCTTATCGTTATTGGTAAGCGCTGAATCCAGCTCTATTTTTTCCTGGAACTGGTCGAGCTTCCTGATAAGCGCATCTTCTATCTGGAGATTGATGGATTCGTCGCGGGTGATCTGAACGGTGCCGTCGCTTTTCTGCAACTTTCGTTGCTCTTTGTCTACATTATCATGCCAGAGCATACGGTCCCTTGCCACCGCAAACGGGTAAGTATAAGGCGCCTGTGCCATTGTCTGGGCAACCGGTACCAGAGGAATAAGCAGGAATACAAGTAAAAACAGCCTCATTATAATCCCTTTCGTCAGAGTAAGTAGCAAAATTACTACCAATTAGTTGTATACAACGGGGAAATAGTTTGGGATGGTATGTTGGTGTTAATAATTAGCTAATTGAGGGGAAGCTGCGAGCTATGAGCTGCGAGCGGCGAGCAGGAACGGCTGTTTGCTCGCCGCTCGCAGCTCGAAGCTAGATTAACAAATTGTAAACTCAAACCTGCTTTCTCCCAATTCCATTAGGTTTGCGGAAATATTCCGTTAATAAATGGATTCTAAAGGAAAGAAGATCCTGATCGCCGATGACGAACCCGATATCCTGGAGATCATTCAATACAATCTCGTAAAAGAAGGCTATGATGTGGGAACCGCTAAGGATGGGGATGATGCCCTTACCAAAGCGAAGCAGCAACAGCCCGATCTCATCATTCTCGATATCATGATGCCCAAAAAGAACGGGGTGGAAGTCTGCGAGATCCTGCGTTCTCAACCTGCCTTTAAAAATACCCTCATTATTTTCCTCACCGCCCTGAATGATGAAAATTCCCACATCAAAGGACTTGAAACCGGTGCGGATGATTATGTGAGCAAGCCCATAAGCCCTAAAGTATTGGTTAGCCGGGTGAACGCATTGTTTCGCCGCATCAATAAAGACGCGGGTGATAAGGTGCTGGAGTTTGAAAACCTGGTGATTGACCCCGTAAAGTTTGACGTTACGGTGAACGGGCAAAGTGTGACTCTTGCAAAAAAAGAATTTGAATTGCTTTACCTGCTGGCCGCACGGGCCGGCCGCGTTTTTCTGCGCAACGAAATACTCAACCAGGTCTGGGGCAACGATGTGATCGTGGGCGACCGCACCATTGATGTACACATCCGCAAGATCAGGCAAAAGCTGGGAATGGATTGCATTACTACAGTGAAGGGAGTGGGATATAAGTTTGATGTGTGAGGACGTGAGAGTGAGTAGTGAATGGTGAGTGAGTTCCATTACTATTCACCACTCACTTCTCACCATTCACCTCTCACAACTTCACTAACTTTGACTTCCATGCTTTCAACAAAAAATCTTTCCCCACGCGAGTTGTCTTTTTTTACCGCTGCAATGCTTTCAGTGCCGGTGGCGTTGGGCATTTACGGTATTACAGGCAACTGGCGCATCGGCCTCGTTTCGCTGGTGATTGTATTTGCGGGAAGTTTCGGGTTGATACTTTTTACGCTGGAGAAGTTTATTTACCGAAAGATCAAACTCATTTACAAGCTCATTCATCAAACCAAGGCCACCAGGAAAGAAGAGGTTTATTTTAAATACATCCTTCCGCAAAAAAGCATCGATGAGGTAAGAGAAGATGTTGAGAGCTGGGGCGAAAGAAGAAATGAAGAGATAGAGTTGCTCAGGCAGAACGAAGCTTATCGCAAAGAATTCTTACAAAACCTGGCGCACGAATTCAAAACACCCATTTTTGCCATCCAGGGATACGTAAACACCCTTCTCGATGGCGCGCTGGAAGATGAAAAAGTGAATAAAAAATTTCTGCAGAACACTTCGCATAATATCGACCGGCTAGTGAACCTGATGAACGATCTCGATGAAATTTCCAAGCTGGAGCACGGAGAGCAGCTGCTGTACAAACAGAATTTCATTATACAGGACCTTTTTAAAGAAGTATGCGATTCACTTTCCATTAAGTCGAGCAAGAAAAACATCCGCTGCTACATTAAGAAAGGATGCGAGAACCCGCCCATTACTGTTTTTGCAGACCAGGAGAAGATCAGGCAGGTGCTTAGTAACCTTGTAGAGAATGCCATCAAGTACGGCAAGCAGAATGGCAACATCGTGGCCAGCGTGTACAATACAGATGGCAGGGTTGTGCTGATAGAGATCAGCGATGATGGCATCGGGATAGATGAAGAACACGTGCCGCGCATTTTTGAACGCTTTTACCGCACCGATGCTGCACGCAGCCGTGATAAAGGAGGCACCGGCCTCGGACTGGCCATCTGCAAACACATCATAGAAGCACACGGCCATTCCATTCATGTGCGCAGCACGGTGGATGTAGGAACTACCATTGGGTTCACGTTAGACGCGAAGAAGGATTAAGTTATGGGTTATGAGTTATTAATTACGATGGGTGGCTCTCTGTAACTTATAACTCATAACCCGTAACTGCAATACTGGTATCCCCTTATTTTTAAAAAATACATCTCCCCTTCCACATTACACACATGCCCGTTTAAGTTATAGCCTTCGAATCCATTTATTTTATGAATACGGGGAAACGGGTACTGCTATGCCTGCTGCTGCTTTGGGGCGGGTGTTTAATTTCGAAAGCGCAATGCGTTACACCGCTTGAAACGGTAAGCTTTGATTCAACAATTACCGGCGCAGGCAATGCCTTTCATACATTCAATTTCCCAAAATTCGATGCTGCACTTGGTACGCTGGTAGAAGTAGTGGTGCGCGCAGAAGTGACCTTACGTTACCGCTTTCAGCTTGAGAACAGAGAATCGATCCCTATCAATAATTACCGGGTAAGAGTAGTGCGCGAAGATGAAATTTCGGGCAGTACTCTTCCCACCCCTATCACCAACACTTATCAGACAACATACGGCCCTTATGCCTTAGCTGCAAACGATGGCGTGGCGGGATCAGGGCCCGATTACATTTCCATAGGTCCCGTATATGCCATGAATCACCAGATGGTAGAGCGCAGTTTTCACAATACAGCAGATTACCTGGGATCGGGAACGGTTTCAATGGATTATACAGCCACTACTTATTCAATCGTGTTTGGAAGCGTGAACTATAATTTTAACGGCACCGCAGAAGATACGGTGCGCATGACCGTGACTTACAGGTATTGCGCAACCTGGTTCCTGCCCGCAGACATTTCCTCTTTCACCGCAACTGCTACCAACAATGAAACCGTGGATATCCGCTGGGCTACATTGAACGAACGCAGCAACCGCGATTATCTCGTTGAAAAAAGCAGCGACGGAAGAAATTTTTCTGCCGTAACAACATTGTGTTCAAACCCCTCTGCCAATGCAACGGGCAGTTACCGGCATAGCTACACGCCGGCTTCAGATGAAAACGGGAAACTGGTATTCAGGCTGAAACAAATTGAACCTGACGGCAATGTAAAATATTCCGCGTTACGGGTGGTAGATATCCGCAAGAACCAGCACAACATCATGCTATATCCTAATCCTTCCAATGGAAATTTTAATGTGTTGTTCCATAATACAAAGCGGAACGATTGGAAAGTGGAGGTTTTAAATCTTTCAGGGCAGGTATTAAAGCAATATGAATTCAACCGGGCGCTTACCGGGCGTATAAACCTGCAAGAGGAACTTTCAAGAGGATCTTATTTCATAAGAGTCATCAATAAGAAAACAGGAGAGCAAACAACAAAACCCCTGATATTGAAATGAGCCGTGGAATGAATCCGCCGCATTCGCCTTTAAGATGATGTTTTGTGTTTCCGTTGAAAATACACCAGGGATAACAAGGTGCCAACAACACCTATTATTGCAGCCGCCATTACAAGGGTTGTATAAAACTCAAGCCATTGCAGCGACACTTTGAATAGTGTTTTCGATAACAGCACGCCCACACTCCCAAGATAGCCGAAAGAATCTGCGATATAAATCAGGAACCCAACATTGCCTGCATACCTGAAAGCAGCTATAAAACGATCGAACAACAAGCTATTGTAAGGAATGTACACCATGTACAAACCGAGGCCTACCAGCGTCATCCATGTAAACATGTTTAGTTCTCCGCGCAGGTATAAAAAAGTGCAGATGCCTGCTGTGATAAAACCGCAAAGCATAA
Source organism: Chitinophagaceae bacterium (assembly GCA_049689695.1). Classification (GTDB taxonomy): domain Bacteria; phylum Bacteroidota; class Bacteroidia; order Chitinophagales; family Chitinophagaceae; genus DASPKM01. Next base: position 8,613 of record JBAVMD010000531.1, read on the forward strand.
TGCCTTGCGCCAGCATAAAAGCACGGAAATTATTTTTGATCACTACCATCGTGGCCACCATCACCAATATCACCAGTGAAATGATGGTTTCCGTTTTGGTAAATATGCCTGCCTGGAATGCCTCGCCCGATTCGCGCCACATATCGGCCATAAAGCTATCGCGCACTTCACGCAGAATTGTTACCAGCACATAAATGATCACCAATGCGATAATTCCCGGCCAGAAGGTCCATAAAAATTCTCTTCGCTTTTCTTTTGACATCGGCAGCCGCTCTGTACGCTGGGCTATATCTTCCGCATCGGGCGGTGGTATACGCTCCAGCAGGTAAACAAATATCAAGAGTGGCCCCATGAAAATAAGTCCTGTTACAAAAGGCATCCAGTATTCATTTACACTCCATGCATCCATTACATATTGAGCGGTGGATTTTGCAAGGCCCGAAGCAAATATGAAACTTACTGCCAGCGCTGCGCTGATGAAGTCTGTTGCGCGCCTGCCTTCAACATAAGAAAAGATCACACCCCAGAGCATTCCCAGCGGAAATCCATTGAAGAAAAGGCACCAGAAATTATAAGGTGGCGGCACTAATGCAAACAACAGCCAGGCAAGCCAGGAAAAACCTACGAGCAGGAGTATCAACCGGCCCCGGCCAATTCTCTTTAATTCTGAAATGAATTTGATGCCGTAAAATTTGCTGAGCATGTAACCCGCTACCTGCGTGATCACCAGCAGTATTTTAAAGTCGATGCCAAAAAGCGTGTGTCCTCCGTAAGAAGCTACATTGAATGCCTTCCTGAAACAGAAGATGGAGGTATATGCGCAAAAGCAAACTATTGCGGCAAAGATGGCTACTGCGGCAGGGCTTTTGAGAAATCCGTTCTGATGGCTGTTATCCAAAGTATCGATAATTGTTTTTTACCGCAGAGAGATTTCACGCAAAGACGCAAAGGAAGACGCAGAGACGCTAAGAGAGGCTTCGCCTTTTTAAATCTCAGGTTCTTGCGGAGAAAAAAGGCGAAGCCTCTTTGCGCCTTTGCGTCTTCCTTTGCGTCTTTGCGTGAAATTTCTCTGCGCTTGTTGATCATTTAAAAGATATCTCGCTTTTGCGCACGGTATGTTCTACACGCTGGTTGCCACTCACATCCCATATCTCCATTTTGATGCCGATGTCTTTTGCATTCCAATCAATGGTGATCAACCCAAAATGATTGTCCATCACCGGCCCCTCTATCCTGTTTGAATTAGGTGTAGCAAAATGCCAGGTAGACGTAATACCACTGGAGGTAACATCATACACCGGGTACATGTCTTTTGCCTGCAGCTTTGATATTTCTCCGTAATGAACATCCCCGGTTATAAAGACCACACCGGAAGCCTTTGTTTTTTTGATGAGATCGAGCATTCTTTTCTGCTCGTGCGGAAAGTTAGCCCATGCTTCGTAACCATTAAAGCTGATACTGAATTGAGTGCCTGAGCCAATTATCCTGATATCTGCAGGCTTTTTCAATTCATTCTCCAGCCATGCCCATTGTTCCGCGCCCAGCAATGTGCTGTCGGCCGTTTCATGCGGATAATAATCGAGCGCATAAAAATATTGATCGTCACGATGCAATTCCCCGCGGTAAGTGCGCAGGTCATCGCGAAAGGTGCGGCCATCGAGCAATATGAGCTGCAGTTTTTTTCCATTGCCTTCGAAGATATAGGAAGTGTAAATGCCTGCGTACTTTCGCCGGTCTGATTGCTGAGGCTCCTCAAAAAAATCAAGGAAGATATTTTTCGATTCATTCTTAAAGGCGTAATGGCGGCCAATGTCGTTCCATCCGTAATCGTGATCATCCCAGGTGGCGAGCATGCGCACGTTTTTCTTCAACCGCTGAAATTCAGGCTTGGCTGCAAGCTTTGCATACTTAGCCCGCAACACATTCATGTCACGCGTATCGCCGTAAATATTATCACCCAGGTAAACAAAAACATCCGGCTTTTGCTTAAGCACTTCATCAAGTATGGGCTGCGCATCACTCTCGTGCGCGCAGGAACCGAAAGCGATCTTTGAAACAAGGGGCGAAGCTGTTTGTGCAAGAGCCGACTGCACGCACAGCACAACAAATAAAAAGCAAACAATTCTCATAACAATTTGAAGATACATAATCTAATGGACCCGTTACAAATACAAAAGCCGTCCTGCAAAGCAAGACGGCCAGGAAAGATTTAACCGGTCAATGGTTATTTAAAGCTCGTCCATCCTTTCCACCAATCACCATCTTCAGTTCCTGCCGCGCCAACTGCACCACGAAAACTAACAGGCTTGAAACCGCTTGCCACTTTCTGATTGGCAAAGCTTGCACCGGCAAGCAGCGGAGAGCCGGTTTGCGGTGTGAAATCAGGATTCGCATAATTGAATGCTGCTGATAATTTTACTTCATCATTGGTAGCGTAGATCGTGTTGCCGGAGGCCGCAGTATTGAACCACGCCAATGCAGCAGCATCGTTCCAGCCTGTAGGCGTAGTAGGACTTACTGAATACGCAACAGGCTTTGCACAACCCGAGATCACTGTATTTTGTATAAGCAGTGAACCAGCCGTTATATTGTTATCAGTAGGAACGCCTTTGCTTGCATCTATCAGCAATCCTGTTGGCCAGCCCATGATAACAGAGTTGAAAATTGAAATGCTCGAGTTTCTGCGGATCTGCGCACCGGCAAGGAACAGGCTGTTGCCAATGTTTGAAGCGGTGGCGCGCGGGCCTATTGCGGTAATATTGCTGAATACTGCACCGGTTTGCGGCACCAGGCTGCTGCCGTTTGCATCGTTATCGCTTTCCCAGGCCTCCACTTTTGAAATGTCTGCTCTTACTGAATCACGCATTACGATACCAAACTGCATACGTCCGCGAAAACCATTGTCTGTATCAAAATCGTCGTCCAGGGTTTTGTATGCAATCAGGTGTGTTGCATTCACTGTGCCGCCGAAAAATTCAAACGCATCATCCAGCGCATAAGATACCTGTACGTGATCGATAGTTGTACCGCTTCCTACTGAACCCATGGTAAGCGAGTTCAATTCTTTATCGGGCAGAAATGCATAGCCCGCATATTCAATTCTTACATATTTTAAAACGCCTGAATTATCATCATCGTCAGCGCCGCCGTATAAACCAAGGCCTTCGCCTGTGTTAACGCCACCTTCAATTTCGCCTATACCTGCTACCCCGTTAAAGCTGTTGTTGGTCTTTGCACGGCCAAGCATTACTATACCGCCCCAGTCGCCTGATGCAGGAGTAGAAGCGTCAGAGGTAAATACAATGGGCTTATCTTTTGTACCGGCGGCCATTAACTTAGTTCCGCGGGTAACGATCAATGCTCCGCGTGTAGATTTTTCTCCCTCGATGCGGGTGCCGGGCTCAATGGTGAGCGTAGCGCCATCAACCAGGTAAACAATGCCACGCAATTTGTAGGTGTTGGCAGCTTTCAGTGTTCTGTCTGTATTGATTTTGCCTGACAATACCAGGTTCTCTTCGGTGTTGCCATTTCCATTGCCTGAACTACCGTTATCGTCAACTTCAATCTTACGGCAGCCCGAAATAATGAATGCGGCAAGGCTCCCGATTAATAACAGCTTTTTCATATTGATCTATTAATGTGTTTTTAATTATTTGAATGTGTACCCGAACGTGACACTGAAATTGGTGCCGTAATTACGGCTGATGGCTACTTTGTCTATTGAACCGGTTTTGAATTTATCGTTCCTGTCTACATCATGATAGAAGTAGGCCGTTTTATTGATGATGTCCTGGATATTCAACCTGATCTCGCCGCGGCTTTTAATGATCTTCTTGGCAACCTGCAGGTCAAGCAGCGGCCTTGGGTTTTCCCAGATCTCCGGCACCTGGTCGTTACCCACATACAATATCCTGCGGCCTATCTGGTTAAACAGCAGCGTAGTATTCAGGCCCAACTTCTCCAGGTCGTACTGCAGTGATGCATTGAGGAGATAAGGTGATTGGCCCTGCATTGGGCGGCTCACTTTCACATCAGGATCTTCTACTTTATTATAGATATAAGAAACATTGGCCTGGAAAGTGAAGTTGCGGAGCGCTTCAGCAAAATCAAGCTTCTTGCGCATTTCAAATTCAACACCATAGCCGGTAGCCTTGTCAACATTCAGATAGTTGAATGTATTGGTGGCTACGCCGGATTGATTAAAGTAAAGCTCGATAGGGTTCTTGAAATATTTATAGAACACACCCAGCGTAAACATTTCACCCGCACGCGGATACAATTCATATCGTACATCCAAGTTGGTTATCTTGGTACGCTTCAAATTGCTTTGTCCTATCACCGCAGCTCCCAATTCAAAATCATAAAAGGCAAAGTTGGTGAGCTCGCGAAACTCAGGGCGTACAATGGTTTGCGAACCTGATACACGCAGGTTGGATTTTTCATTCAATTTAAAAACAGCGTTCACAGCGGGAAGAAAATCGCCTACTTTAGAATAAGCATGCCTTTCATCGCTCTTTTTAGGACTGCCAACAAGTTGATCGAAGTGTTCATAACGCACACCCCAGATCACACGCAGCCAGTCGGTAAAATTATTGTCTAACTGAATGTAGCCTGCGTTCAGAATGCTGTTGGCCATGTAGCGGAATTGCTTTCCGATGATCTCATCAAATTTGAATTTGCGCGGATCGTTCGCATCGAAATTTTCAGCCAGGAAAACCTGGTCTTCAGGCAGTGAACGTACGGGAGATGTACCATCAGCAAGATAAATAGAGAACGGACGTGAATTAAACAACCTGTCTTTTACCTGGAACAGGTAACCTGCCTTGATGGTTTGCTTATTATCGAACAGGTTGAAGTTGGTGGTTACATCACCGCCGGCATTGTAGATATAGTCAGATAATGTGGAATAGAACACACTGCCCGTTTTCTGTGAACGTGATTCGCTCAGCAGCAACAGGTAGGGCGCATTGTCAGTTTCGCGGGACTGATTGTACTGTACACGTCTTTGCTGTGGCACGTAAGCGTCCAGTATGTTGAAGCTTCCATACCAGTTTATTTTAGAATGAAGGCTTCTGATATTATGCTCACCGTTGAGCTGTGTATTGAAAAAAGTATTCGATTTGAAAGCAAGCTCTCTGGCACGGATGTTTTCCCCTATCGAAGAATTCTGTTCGTAATCCAGGCCGGTCCTCAGCGTTGTGTAATCAGAAGAATTTACGTTGAGAATATTCTTTAAAGTGATCTTGTTATTAGCGTTCAGCTTCAATGCAAAGTTGGCCAATGCGCCTGCCAGCACATCGCTGCTGTATTTATGGCTGTTGTAATCGAACAATAAAGAAGCAATGGAATTATCGAAGCTGTAAAATGTGTTGTCAAATTCAAGATTGCGGTGAGAGCGGTTGTAAGTAAGACCGAGGATAGCGCCGAAATCTTTACCGAATAATTTTGAATTGAATCCCCCGCTTGCCTGGAAAGATGCGTTAATGGGCGCTGATCCGTTATTTACCTGCCAGTGTGTTGCTATCTGTTTTCCCATTTCAACTTTCTGCGCATTGGTAGCGCTGCCAAAATTTGTTTTGTTAGGAAAATTGCCAGGCAAAGCTCTTGCACCATCATCTATGCCGATCCAGTCGTACCTGCCGCCTTCATAACTGTAAAAATCTTTACCGATGGTCCGGGAATTAAAACCGGTACCTATCTGTATGTTGAAAAAATTGGAAGAAGGAATATCTTTTGTATTCACCTGCACCATACCCCCGCCCCATTCGCCCGGGTATTCCGGAACAAATGCTTTGTTGATTACGATGTTATCGATCATCGAAGAAGGAAATATATCGAAAGAAAATGTTTTACGGTCAGGCTCCGTACTGGAAAGTTGAATGCCATTCAGCATAGCTGTATTGTAACGGTCGCTCAGGCCACGCACCACCAGGTATTTTCCTTCCTGGATACTGGTGCCGGGAATGCGCTTAAGTACTTCGCCTGTGTTTTTATCAGGCGAACGGCGGATGGCTTCAGCAGAAATAACAGAAGCAACGGTATTTGTGTTGCGTTGAAATTGAATAAGAGAATTCACGGTTTCTTTACGTGCTGTAGAGCGCGTGGCTGTAACCGTTACTGTGTTCAGGTTTTTATCAGACTGATCGAGTGTTACGTTTAGTTCATTCACCTGTCCTGAAACCAACTCAATATCACTGATGGTTTTTGATTGATAGCCTACTGCAGTAAACTCCAGCTCATATTTTTTGGCAACAGATAAAGTAAGCGTATAACGTCCTTCAAGATCAGTTGTAACTCCACCGGGAGCTCCCACTATTTTTATAGATACGCCGGGTACAGCTTCATTTTTATTGTTGAGCACTTTACCGGAGATCTTGCCTGACTGGGCCGAGAGCAATTGAAAACTGAATAGAGAAAGAAAAGCGATAACCAATATTTTACCCACGGATAGTCTGTTTATTGGTGCAAAACTATCAGGGCAATGTTATCGCGGTGTTACTCCCACGTTAAGGAATTATTACCTGATGGGGGAAAGGGTGAATAGTGAATAGTGAATGGCGAGTTGGCACTCACTACTCACCATTCACTATTCACCACTCACTTTTTCAAAATCTAAACTGTAGCCGGCACGTGAAAACATTATCAGGCACATCACCTGTAAAAGCAGGCAGAGCAGCATTTTCATTTTTTACACGATCATACCAGAGCACAAGCTTCAGGTTATCGTTTATATGATACAGGTAGCCGATCCCGAGAGTTGTATATTTCAAATCGGCTGCGTTAAGGTTGGTACCGGCCTTACCAATTTCTGCGCCGCTGACCTTTGTATTAGGATCATACCAATCGTATTTGATCACAAGCTGGTGATGCTTGTTTACAATATCCTGCACCAGGTAAAAAAAAGCTGCATCGAATTGCCGGATATAATGCGGTTCGTTCAATAATGCATTTGGCGTTTCTGTATTTACAGCAGTAGCTGTTTGTGTACCATACCAATATTCAGCCCGCAATTGCGTAGTGCCCCAG
>JBAVMD010000532.1:0-2994 GCA_049689695.1 Chitinophagaceae bacterium
ATCCCTGGTATGGGATGGGCACGTTCATGCCGTAAATGCTCGCTACTAACACCGGAAAAGTAAGGACGATGGTGATCACCGACAAACGCTTCAGCACTTCGTTCTGGTTATTAGCGATGATGCTTGCAAAAGCATCCAGCGTGCTGCTCAGGATGTTTGAATAAATATTGGCCATTTCAAGCGCCTGCGAATTGTCTACGATCAGGTCTTTTAAAAATTCACGCTCATCATCATTCAATCCCAAAAAATTGCTGCGTTCCAGCTTCAGCATCACCAGTTCGTTCGAGCGAAGCGCGGTCACAAAATAAGTCAGGCTTTTTTGTATGCGCATCAGCTGCAGCAACTGCTCGTTCCGGTTGGCATCGTATAATTTTTGTTCGATGCTGTTGCGCTGGTTATTGATCTGCTTCAGGTATTCCATGTAATTCTGCACGATCTTCTCTACGATCTTCAGCACCATCATATTCTTTTTATCGGGATTCCTGTTCTGAAAAGTATTCAGGAACTTTTTGATGGCGGCATTCTCAAACGAATTCACGGTTACGATCTGCGTATGCGTGAGAATGATGCAGATGGGAATAGTGATATAATAGGCATCGCTTTCGTTGAACGAATTGTTCTCGGTAGGCGTTTTGATCACCAGCAGGCGCACATTGTCTTTTTCTTCAAAGCGTGAACGCTCGTCTATATCGAGTGAATCGGAAAGGAAGTCGCGGGGAATATCAAGATTATCAGAAAGCTCTGTGAACTCTTCCTGCTTCAGCGGGGGCAAAACGTTTACCCAGGTGCCGTTTTCGGGCCTGCCTATTTCCACTGTCTGGTGATCGATATTTTTAAAATACTGTATCACGGGGCGGCGCAAAGATAAGTGGTGTGGGTTTATTGGAATTATTGATTATTAATTATTGATTATTCGGGAGTTGTTGAATAACCAATAATTAATAATCAATAATTATTTAACTGAGATAGTTCCCTCAAAAACCTTATCAGCAGGTCCGCAAAGCCAGATATCGGTATAGGTCTCATCATCAACCCTGTTGTATTCAACGGTAAGATTGCCGCCGCGGGTTCTTACCACTACGTTGTTAAAGCCGTTCTCGTTGTGATAGCACACCAGTGCGCTGGCAGTAACGCCCGTTCCGCAGGAAAGGGTCTCATCTTCTACGCCGCGTTCATAAGTGCGTACGATGATCTCATCATCACCCGACTGCTCTACAAAATTTACATTAATACCCTCTTTGCTGAAATTGTTGCTGTTGCGTATGTCAGATCCTTTGTGATAAACATCGAAGTCCATTACATCGTTCACCATTTTCACGTAATGCGGCGAGCCGGTATCGAGCACGAAATCTCCATGATATTCCCTGATGCCCTGTACATCTTTCATTTTAAGGCTTACGGTGCCATCGTCGTCAATCTCGGCTTCATGGTCGCCGTCTATGGCCAGGAAACGGTAAAGCGGGCGGTGTATGCCCAGGTTCCAGGCGAACTTCACCAGGCAGCGGCCGCCATTGCCGCACATGCTGCTGGGCTTCCCGTCTGAATTATAATAGATCATTTCAAAATCGTAACCCGGTTTCAGGTTCAGCAGCATTAACCCATCTGCCCCAATACCGAAGCGGCGATTGCATAAAAATTCAACCTGGGCCTTGTTCAATTCATTATATGCACCATCTCTGTTATCGAGGATAACAAAGTCGTTACCGGTGCCCTGGTATTTGTGAAAATTAATTTTCATTTCAATTAATGCTTAAGCAAGCCATAGTAGAAAAAACATTTCACGCAAAGACGCCAAGATTCGCAAAGGCGCAAAGAATTCGCTTAAAACTTTGCGTCTCTGCGTCTTCCTTTGCGTCTTTGCGTGAAATCCACTTGGCGGTTGGCTAACAAATTTACCTATAAACCACTTACTATATCTAAGGTCTTTGTTATAAGACGCTCTACTGCTTTCTGTGAATCTTTCGAAAATTCCTTTGTAATTCTATTTGCAACAATAGCACTCAACGACAAACAATGATGCCCTAACAATTTTCCCAATCCATATATCCCCGCCGTTTCCATTTCAAAATTCGTGATCCGGTGCTGGCCGAAAGAAAATTCTGTAAGCCGGTTGATGAGTCCCGGGTTGCTGAGCCCCAGTCTTAATACACGTCCCTGCGGGCCATAAAAACCCGGGCAGGTAACTGTAATGCCCTGGTGAAACCCATCCACGAAATGTCGTATCAGCGAGCCGCCGGCGCTCACCAGGTAAGGATAAGAAATGCCGCTATGCAATTGCGTTTGCGTTACAAATGAATGCAACAATTGCTTCTCTTCTTCATTCTGCTCATGCCGGTAAAAATTCAGCAGGTTATCAATGCCTAAGCCGTGAGAAGAAGCCACATAGCTGTCTACCGGCACATCTGCCTGCAAAGAGCCCGAAGTGCCGATGCGAATGATGTTGAGGTGCTGAAGCTCATCCTTCACCATGCGGGTATTAAAATCGATGTTCACCAGCGCATCCAGTTCGTTCAGCACGATATCGATATTATCTGTACCGATGCCCGTTGAAACCACTGTTATCCTTTTCTTTCCCACATACCCGGTATGGCCCACAAATTCACGATGGTCGCACCTGCATTCTATCGAATCAAAATGGCTGCTCACAGCTTCCACACGGCCGGGGTCGCCCACGGTAATTATTGTTGATGCCAGCTCGTCCGGCCTCATATCGAGATGATAAATTCCGCCACGGCTGTTGATGATCAGTTCAGATTCGGGTATGCGTTGCATATTAAGAAGCAGTGATAAATGAATAGGATTGTGCAATATACATTGAAATTGTTTGGACAAATCAGGCTGAAAATCTTACTTTTGCTGCCTTGTTCAATGGTACCGTGGCCGAGTGGCTAGGCAGAGGTCTGCAAAACCTTTTACAGCAGTTCGAATCTGCTCGGTACCTCAACAGCAACCTTGTACCGCAGTTCTCCCGATAGCTATCGGGATGCTCGGTAC
>JBAVMD010000533.1:0-1879 GCA_049689695.1 Chitinophagaceae bacterium
CCTTTTTTGTGTTCCAGTATTTATATGGAGTAATGAGCTTGCCATACCGGGTGTAATCAACTGTTTCAAAAGAATCAGTAAATCCATTGATGATCATTCTTGCACTTACCGGCTTGCCCAGCCTGACCAATATCCAGGCTAATAACATCAACGCCAAAGCGGGAATAGCATAATTCATAATAATATGTGGTGTTGAGCTTTTAAAATCGATTTGATCTTTCGGGATGGTCCTGCTGGCGGTATACCAGTATCCCATCCTGCTGTTTTCAGAAGAGCGGTAATCTCCTTCAATAAAATACTCCAGGCTTACATGCTCAAAGCTGCTGTCTTCGTTGACCAGTGGCAAGCGTAACAGCAAAGGCGGCACTGTGTAGGTTTGCAGTGAACTATCATGGCTTAAAGGTTTTGGAATGTATGATAAGTTGAAAGAGGCGGGGTAAGGATTGCTCCCGGCATCGGCCGCTACCACGCTGTCGTAAATGAGCTGTTTGTCTTTCCCTTTCTGTTTCCATACTTTGAGGCGAACAGTGAGCGGTTGAAAATTATTATTATGAGTAAACCTGATATCAGTTTCGCTGATGTTGAACAGATCGCTCTTATAAGCATCCTGCTCCATATCCAGGTTGCCATCTATATAGAGTGAATACGATTCAGCCCTTGCGCTGCCTATTGCCGGTTTTACCAGGTATGCAAGCGCGCCGATGCTTTTATTGCCTACATCCATAGAAAAATCGAAATACTCTGTTTTATAAAATGCGGCTGAGTTTTTTTCAACATGGTCTTTGATCACCCGTGCGGAGGTATTGTCTCTGTAACGATACAGCTCCAGTATGCGCTCAAAATCTTTTTTATTGCCGAAGGCCGAGCCTGTTAAAAAATCACTGAGGATAATAAGCACATATTCTTCAGCATATTTTAACGGTACCGCGTCCAGTATAAGCGGGTATACATAGTTCGATAATGAAATACCACCTCCAAAATCAGGCGGGCTGGGTGTAGTATTAAACGCGTCGGTGAAATAATCATTAAGATTTTTATTTGCCGTTTTGTACTGCGACCAATAAATATTTTTATTCTTGATAAATTTCGATTCAAAACTGATGAGTTTTTTGTGGTCAGGCAGCGTATCGTCTGCTACTCTCAAACTCTGAAATTCTTCCTGTGCTATTCCAAAATGGTAAAAGGATATTTCATCACGCTGTGCATCAAAAAAGCTGAACTGCCTTGATCTTTCTGTTTCAACCACTTTCGAATTTTTCCGGCTGATGTTTGCGAACGCCGCTTTTTCAAAAAGCGAGATAATAGTTGACTGGTAAGCAGGAGCGTTCCTCACCGCATCGAGGTGGGGAGTGGAGATGTCATAAGCTATAATAAAATGCCGCCTGAAACTGGCAGCAGGTTTTGGTTGCGGCCAGGCGCATTCGTACGCTGCCAGTAGCAGCAACAACAGGGAACTTATATGGTAGATATTTTTCACGATGCAATGCCTGCCCCAGGTATTTTCTGACTGGTTTGGGTATAAAAGAGCCATTCCCATTTTATATGCAATTTTTTGTTGCGTATAAAGAGTTAATAGAGAATCATTATGTTCAACTTCAAACAACGCTTGTGATAACCTATTCAAAGGCCGTAAAAGCGTAAGGGTATTGGAAGCACGGATACCGTGAACCGGTTTAACAGGTAAGGATACTATTCAGGAGCGCCTGATGTTGAAAGTAGGTAATACGTATCCCTGTACAATAGGGCAAATCACGGTATTTTTTCATTCGACTGTTAGCAGCCCGGCCAATTACCGGAAAAATCCGTCTTACCTGTAGTTGTGAAAATTTATATCCGGCATTGGTATTATTTACAATGTTGATAAATTTTGTTAGTAAGC
>JBAVMD010000534.1:0-2245 GCA_049689695.1 Chitinophagaceae bacterium
GTTTACGGACCATATTTGTGTCGGTTGAAGGAAGTCCTGTGCAAAAAATAATTTCACGGAAGGAAACGGGATTTAAAATAAAAGAAATAAAACTAACCGGCACCGACAAAGAGACGAAAGCAAAAGAAATAGCGGGCCAGGAAGGGGTTACGCCATTTGATTTGGCAAAGGGACCCTTGTTGCGGGTAACACTCATTGAAACAGAAAAAAATAAACACATTGTATTGTTCACCATGCATCATATCATTGCCGATGGATGGTCGGCAAATATTATTATCCATGAAATACTGGCTTTATATGATGCGTATCAGGAAGGGCAGCCTGACCCTCTTAGCCCTTTGAAAATTCAATACAAAGACTATGCTGCCTGGCAGGAACAGCAGCTAACCGGTGAAAAGCTGCAATTGCACAGGGATTATTGGCTGGACAGGCTTTCAAAAAACATACCTGTACTCCAATTGCCATCTGACAAGGCCCGGCCTCCCGTTCAGACGTTTAATGGGGATGTGGTCAACTTCTCTATTGATAACGGGTTGACCGAAAAAATTGCAGGGTTGAATAGAACATTGGGATCCACCATCTATATGATCTTGCTGGCCTCGTTAAAGGCTTTGTTATATAAATACTCCGGCCAGACCGATATGATTATCGGATCCCCGTCCGCAGGCCGTGACGACTCAGACCTGGAGAATCAAATTGGCTTTTACATCAATACGCTTGCCCTTCGTACAACTTTTAAACCTGACAATACTTTCTCTGAACTTTTATCGCAGGTAAAAGAAGTAACCTTGAGCGCATACCAACACCAGGTTTATCCCCTTGAGCGTGTAATAGAAGAATTGAAACTGGAAAGAGACATGAGCCGTTCTGCCTTGTTTGATATAATTATGATATTGCATAATATGCCGATGGGACCTGAACAAAGTCACTATGAATTAAAGGATATTGAAGTCACCCCCTTTGCTAAAGAGCATAAAGTAAGCCAGCGGGATTTAACGTTTAATTTCCAGGAAATAAATGGGCAAATTGATGGTAGCATTGAGTACAATACTGATATATTCAGCAAACGATGGATTGAAATTTTAATAGACCAATATAAAAACATACTACATCAAATTACTGGTAACCCCGAACAACAATTACAATTATATAATATACCTATTGAGAACATAAAAGAACAAAGCAACGTAATCCATGCAACCGCGAAACTATTTGCCGATGAATTTCCCGCCGATAAAGAGCAGGCAATTTATATAGCCCCCAGAAATGAAACAGAGAAAAGAGTGGTTGAAATTATCGGGCAGGTGCTCGCATCCAATAGGCCGGTAAGTATGACGGATAATTTTTTTGCAATAGGTGGTCACAGCTTGAAAGCAATGCGATTGATTTATAAGCTTAATAAGGAGATGAACACAAAAATAGGTTTGGCGACTATTTACCTCCATCCCACAATTGAAAAACTGGCAGAAGCGATTTCGCAAAGTACCATTGAAAATAAACCTGGCGGAGTAATTATAAACAAAAAAATCAGCCATTTGCCAAAGGCGAAAGATGCTAACATTCTGCCATTAAAAAAACAGGATTATTATGATATAACTTACTCGCAATTGAATTTCTTAACCGAAAATCAATTGGTAGAAGATAATGTTTCCGGGCGCATACCACTTGGAGCTATAAACGAAGAGGCATATATAAAAACCTGGGAGGCGCTTATTGAAAGGCATGAAAGTTTCAGAACAGTATTCTTATTTGCAAACGGGGCATGGAAACAAAAAATATTGCCTTCAAGCGATCCCATATTTAAGTTAGAGGTGATTGATTTGCGAAAAGAAAACAACGCACATGAAATAGCAAATGAAATAGAAGAGAAAATAATTAATAAACCTTATGACTTTACAAATGGTCCCTTAATTATCCGGAAATTAATCAGGTTATCGAATGATCAATATGAGCTGATATTTACAGTATCACACGCCATTGCGGATGGATGGACCTTGCATATTTTGAAAAAAGACATGGATCTTTTATATGAAGCGTTTGTAAATAAAAGGCCAAATCCTCTAAAGCCCCTTCCTGTGCAGGTCAAAGAATATGCAGCCTGGCACAATAAACTTCTTAGGCATAAAGACGCAATTCATGATAAAACTTATTGGCACAATAAGCTCAAAGGCAAATTACCAAAATTAAAGCTGCCCGTTGATTATCCTGATGGATATTCAGATATTGGCAGGTATGCTATTTACAG
>JBAVMD010000535.1:0-5094 GCA_049689695.1 Chitinophagaceae bacterium
CCGTACCATAGGCGTTCATAACAGTCGGTATTTTGGTTTGATAAAAGCGGCAGGGTATGGATTTTCCATCATTGTTCCGTTGGCTTTTGCAATGATGCCGGTGAGTATGTACCTGGGGTGGATAAAGTAGGGAGTGGAAGACTGTAGAAGCTATGAGCTTAGAGCTGCGAGCAGGGAACAATAGCTCACAGCTTATAGCTCACAGCTTATAGCTAAATGACTTAATGACTAATTGACTCAATGACTCAATATGCTGAATGCAAAAATTCCCGCCGGACCATTAGACCAGAAATGGAAACAGTATAAATCCACCTGTAAACTGGTGAACCCGGCCAATAAACGAAAACTGGAAGTGATCGTGATCGGTACAGGGCTGGCCGGCGCTTCCGCCGCAGCTTCGCTGGGCGAGCTTGGATACAAGGTGAAAGCATTCTGCTTCCAGGATTCTCCCCGCCGTGCGCACTCCATTGCCGCACAGGGAGGCATCAATGCAGCAAAGAACTACCAGAATGACGGAGACTCTGTCTTTCGTCTTTTTTATGATACCATCAAGGGCGGCGACTACCGTGCACGTGAAGGAAACGTTCATCGTTTGGCAGAGGCAAGCACCGCCATCATTGACCAGTGCGTAGCGCAGGGTGTTCCTTTTGCACGCGAATACGGTGGATTGCTCAGCAACCGTTCATTTGGCGGAACGCAGGTTCAGCGTACGTTCTATGCCGCAGGACAAACAGGTCAGCAGTTGCTGATAGGCGCTTACCAGGCACTGGAGCGCCAAATAGCGCTCGGCAACGTGAAAATGTATTCACGCCATGAAATGCTCGATGTGGTGGTGATAGATGGAAAGGCAAGGGGCATCATTGCACGCGACCTCGTCAGCGGCAACCTGGAAAGACATTTCGGTCATGCGGTGCTGTTGTGCAGCGGCGGATACGGTAACGTATTTTATTTGTCTACCAATGCCATGGGCAGCAACGTAACTGCTATTTGGAAAGCACACAAGAAAGGGGCGTTGTTCGGCAATCCCTGCTTTACCCAGATACACCCTACCTGTATACCCGTTACAGGCGATCACCAGTCGAAACTAACCCTGATGTCGGAATCTCTCCGGAACGACGGCCGCATCTGGGTGCCCAAAAAACAAGGCGATACCCGTGACCCGCGTGAGATACCAGAAGAAGAGCGCGATTATTATCTGGAGAGAAGGTATCCGGCCTTCGGTAATCTTGTTCCGCGAGACGTTGCCAGCCGCGCAGCAAAAGAAAGATGCGATGCAGGCTATGGCGTAGGCTCCAGCAGGCAGGCGGTTTATCTCGACTATGCCAATGCCATTCTGCGTTACGGCCAGATCGAAGTAGGCAAGCGCGGATTAGAAGGCTCTGACAAAGCTGCAGTAATAGCATTGGGCAAAGAAGTAGTAAAAGAGAAATACGGCAACCTCTTCGACATGTATGAGAAGATCACGGGTGAAAACCCGTACGAGTTGCCGATGCGCATATATCCCGCAGTGCATTATACTATGGGCGGACTTTGGGTTGATTATGAACTGATGACCTCTGTCCCCGGATTGTATTCGTTGGGCGAAGCCAACTTCAGCGATCACGGAGCAAACAGGCTGGGAGCTTCGGCGCTGATGCAGGGACTGGCGGATGGATATTTCGTAATTCCATATACTATCGGTAATTACCTGGCGGATGAGATCAGGACCAATACTATTCCAACAGATCATCCTGCATTTACAGAGGCCGAAAAAAATGTGAGCGATCGCATCACGAGATTAATGAACATTAAAGGAGCGCAAAGCGTTGAAAGCTTTCACAAGCGGCTGGGTAAGATCATGTGGGACAAATGCGGAATGGCGCGCAATGAACAGGGACTTACACAAGCTATCCAGGAGATCAGGGCATTGAAAGCAGAGTTCTGGAAAGATGTGCGCATACCGGGCGCTGTAAATGAAATGAACCCTGAGTTGGATAAGGCCAATCGCGTTGCAGACTTCATTGAACTGGGTGAACTGATGTGCATCGATGCCTTGAACAGGAATGAAAGCTGCGGCGGCCATTTCAGGGAAGAATCGCAAACACCGGATGGCGAAGCTTTACGACACGACGATAAATATTCATACGTGGCTGCCTGGGAACTGACCGGTGAGCACGAATGGAAATTGCATAAAGAAGATCTTTTGTTCGAAGTTGCGCACCCAAGCCAGAGAAGCTATAAATAACGAACGATGGCAAGCGAAACTCCATACCTGTTTGTTTACGGCACCTTGCGTACAAGCATTGATGTTCCGGTGAAGCAGGAAATTGCTGGTCACCTGGAAAAGATCGGAGAATCGCAGGTACCCGGTAAACTGTATGATATGGGCGGTTATCCCGCTGCAGTGCCGGCCGGTGAAAATGAGAACAGTTTTATAAAAGGCGAAGTATTGAAAGTGAATGAGCCGGAGAAAGTGTTTGCAGCTTTGGATAATTATGAAGGATTTTATACGAACGACCCGGACAGATCAACATATCTGCGGAAGGAAGAAGAGGTTATGCTGCCGGATGGGACCAAGGTAAAAGCATGGGTTTACTGGTATAATTTATCGGTGGAAGGAAAGCCGCGAATTAATTTCAAAGACTATTTGGAATATCTCGAAAGCATTAATAAAGTGTACTAAAGCCTGCATTTGAAAGAAAAACTGATCATAAAAAATTTTGGGCCGATCAAAGATGTTGAGCTGGAGCTTGGCAGGTTTACCGTGCTGATAGGGGAGCAGGCGACAGGGAAGAGTACTGTAGCTAAGTTGCTGGCAGTGTGTAGATATTTTTCCTTTATTGCAACTTCAAGTGTTGCTTTTGAAGAAGGGCTTATTTCATGGGGATTACATGAATTTATCAAAGACAATACTTATATCTATTACAAATGTGAGCATTATATTTTTGACGCAAAAAACATTTCATCAGAAGTCGATGATGGCGAGAACGGAGGTGTTCTATTTCTTAATGGGTTACAACCCTTATCAGCAGAATTTAAAAATTTAAAAGATGAACAGGAAAAATTAGGTTTAGAGCTTTCACATTTGCCTACAAGCTTTTTGCAAAATGAGGTAGCCAGAGTAATGGATAATCCCTTTTATTTACCTGCTGAAAGAGGTTTGCAATCGATCTTCTCGTTAGGCAAAAGTAGCATTCAAAATATTGCCGATTCCTTGTTTAATCAATTATCTAATCTTTACATAATTGAAAGATTATTCAAAAGCGAGACAATTATTGAACCTTTAAGTATTACATACAAAAATATTGACGGACGTGGATACATTAAAAAACAGACTGATACGAAATTTTATTCTTTATTCAATGCTGCAACTGGTTATCAATCCACTATCCCGGTTGTTTTAAGTACAAAATATTATCAGGAAATTAGAAAAAAAAGAAAAACTTTTATTATAGAAGAGCCTGAATTAAATCTATATCCTACAGCCCAGCATAAACTTGTAGAATACCTGGCTGAAAATATAGCTATGCATGACAACTCTTTGCTAATAACAACACACAGTCCATATATTTTAACATCCCTAAATAATCTTATTTATTCTTATAAATTAGGGCAATCTTATCCGGAAGAAACCGAAAAAATAGTTTCTAAAAAATACTGGTTAGACCAAGACGAGGTTACGGTTTACAAAATGCTTTCAGACGGAACCTGTGAAGATATATTTGACAGGAAGGAAGGCCTTATTAAAGCTGAAAAGATCGATGGCATATCAGGAATGCTTAATGAACAATTCGAGGCATTGCTTAATATTGAATTTGAAAAAAAATGAGTGTATTACTTGACAAGTGCACTGAACAATATGATAAAAGGAATGAATTTGTAGCCTATGAAAAAGGTAAAACCTATAAATTATACAATAGGTCGAAATTGACAATTCGTAAAGTGAAAGTAGATGTTTGCTTTCCACAGGGATTAAACGAACGTCGATGTGATTATTTAATGAGTTGTGAGGAAATTAAGCGGGCCATTTTTATTGAACTTAAAGGTGGGGGCCTCACAAGGGCGCTTGAACAAATTTATTCTACGATAATTTATATAAAAGCAGATTTAAATAATTATCGTTTTGACGCGCGAATTGTAGGCAAAGGCGACGTGCCTGGATTTATAAATCTGCCGGATTATAAGAAATTAAAAAAAGAGATATTTAATTCCGGAGGCACTATCGAACGGGCAACTAACAATTATTATTCTGAAGAAATTTGATATGGAACATTATACAATGAATCTCACACTCAAAGTGTGGCGGCAACCAAACCCGAACGTGAAAGGGAAATTTGAAACGTATGAGGTGAAAGATGTTTCATCTGAAATGTCGTTCCTGGAAATGTTCGATGTGCTGAATGAGCGATTGATCCGCGAAGGAAAAGATCCCATCGCATTCGATCACGATTGCCGCGAAGGTATTTGCGGTGCATGCTCTATGCACATCAATGGCCGTCCGCATGGTCCCTGGCATGCTACCACTACCTGCCAGCTGCACATGCGTGCATACAAAAATGGCGACACCATTGTAGTAGAGCCGTGGAGATCAAATGCATTTCCTGTGATCAAAGACCTGATGGTGAGCCGCGATGCTTTTGACCGCATTATCCAGGCCGGTGGCTATATCTCCGTTAATACAGGTAATGCTGTAGATGGAAACGCTATCCCGGTTGAAAAAGACCGCGCTGATGACTCCTTTGCAGCGGCATCCTGCATTGGCTGTGGGGCCTGTGTTGCGGCTTGCAAGAACAGCTCCGCCATGCTATTCGTTTCTGCAAAGGTTGCACACCTTGCATTGTTGCCCCAGGGCGAGCCTGAGCGCAAGAGCAGGGTGCTGAACATGATCGCGCAGATGGACAAAGAAGGTTTTGGTTCCTGTACCAATACCGGCGCGTGTGAAGCCGTATGTCCTAAAGAAATTTCCATGAGCAATATTGCCCGTCTCAATGCGGAGTATCTGTTGGCAGGATTAACCATCGACGATAAATAAGGTATGGAAGAACGCACAGACGGACGCCTCCTATTGGGGGCGTTTTTTATTGGGATGGGAGGGAGCACGGATTGGAAGAAGGA
>JBAVMD010000536.1:0-2754 GCA_049689695.1 Chitinophagaceae bacterium
CTTTACCTCAATAAATATCACTATGGGGGATTAGCGGTGCGGGGAAGTAAAGAATGGAACAGGCACGATACACCGCATTTCCGAAACGATTGGCAAATACTCACAAGCGAAGGCAAAAACAATGCATCGGCCAATCATACACCTGCGCGCTGGGTTGATGCTTCAGGAAAAGTGAGCGATAAAACCGGTGGGATTACGGTATTGGGACATCCTTCTAATTTTCGATATCCGCAGGCCATACGCGTTCATCCCGATATGCCTTACTGGTGTTTTGCGCCGGTAGTAGATGGCGCCTTTACATTAGCCCCCGGAGCAAACTACAAATCAGCTTTCCGCTTTTTTGTTCACGATGGGGTTGCGGATACAACAGCTATTGAGAAGGCAGAGATGAATTACAAAGATGCGCCCGTAAAGTCATTAGGTCATTAGGTCAATAAGTCATTCACCTTATAGCTTGCTGCTTGGAGCTTGTACTCTTATCCTTGCTTCTTGCACCTTGTTCCTTGTGCCTTGCACCTCGTGCCTACAACTGACTGTTCCCAAACCTCTCCTGCCAGGCAAGCATGCCGCCCACCAGGTTCTTCACATTTTTAAATCCCTGCGTTTCCATGTACTGGGCAGCTGTTGCGCTGCGCTTGCCGCTGCGGCAATGAACGATCACTTCTTCTTCTTTCCAGTCATCTATTTCATCAGTCTGCATACCCTGGATCTGAACAAGGGGTATCAGTTTGCCACCTATATTGAACTCTTCATATTCGGAGGGCTCGCGCACATCCAGTATGTTCAGTTTTTCACCTGCGTCTGCACGTGCCTTTAGTTCTTGAACAGTTATATTTTCCATAAGCAAAAATTAGTAATCGTTAGCTGGTGGCATTACCGCTTTGGCTGAATCTACTTTTCTTTCGGGCTTCTGCACGCTCAGCCTCAGATCGATAGTTTGCCCCTGCCTGATGCGGTTGAAACGCCGGTCTTCCGTCATGCGTTCAGGGCTTTGCCAATATACAAAAGCAGAAGTTGTGTCCCGCACGTCGGGGTCTGGCATCACTACGCCCTGACTTAATCCGCTGGCCTGCATGTAAGCAATAGCTTCCTCGAAGGTCATTCCAAAAAGATCTGGCACGGCAAACTCAAATCCGCTTACACCAGTGCCCAGCACCAGGCTGATGGAACTGCCCATTTGTATCTTGGTTCCTGGCTTGATGGTTTCGCCATTGTAAACTTGGTCAAGCACTGAATTTTTGGCGAAATCAACGCGGTAGGTAGTGTCTGCCAGCCTGAGACCATATTGCCTTAAGCTAACCTCTGCACTGCGAAAGCTAAGACCTATCAACTTGGGCATTTCTATCGTTGGCGGCACAGCACGGTTCAATGTAAGGAACACCCTGCGGTTTCTTTTTACGATGGCGTCTGATTCCGGAAATTGTCTTATCACACTCAAGCGCGGAAGGGTATCGAAATAAACAGAATCCTGTATCTCTACTTCAAACCCCTGCTCTTCCAGTATTTTCTTTGCCTGGTCGTAAGCCATGCCGGTTACAGCTGGTATAGGAATGGTTTTGCCATGGCTTGTACACCATTGCAGCGAAGTAAGGAACAGGAACAATAAAACAAACACCAGCACCAATGCGAATAAGATATTCATCCAGAGAGGCCGGGTTGTTATGAATCTGAACATGCGTTTTTTTTAAATTCCAAATAACAAATCTCAAATAACAAAAAGCTTCTATTCAAAACAGGCATCGATCAACTTAGAATAAAAGTCTTTAAGAGTCCAACCCATGGCCCTTACCTGCTGCGGCACAATGCTGGCTTCGCTCTGCCCGGGTACGGTATTGATCTCTAAAAGATAGGGTTCATCTTTTTGTTCGTTGTAAATAAAATCCATGCGCACGATGCCGCGGCAATTAAAAACTGCATACACTTTTTTTGCGGCGGCCCTCACTTTTTCAGCAATAGGTTCGTCAACAACGGCCGGCGTGGTTTCCTCGCTCATGCCCGGAGTATATTTTGCCTCGAAGTCAAAAAATTCTTTGTGCGTTTTTACCTCCGTAAATGGCAGGGTAACGATCTCACCCTGCGATCTGAACACGCCAATCGTAAACTCCCTTCCAGAAATAAATTCTTCTACCAGCACCTGGTCATCTTCCTTAAAAGCTTTCTGCAAAGCCGCGGCCAACTCTTCCGGTTTTGTAACCTTCGACATTCCTATGCTAGAGCCTCCATTGTTGGGTTTTACAAAAACCGGCAATTGCAATTGGCCGGTTATTGCCGCAGGATCTGTTTCAGCATATTTGAAGAGGTGCAGGGAACGGGCCACGTTTATTCCCGCAAACGCTGCTACGGCTACCGTATACCGTTTGTTGAATGTGAGGGCCGAAGTTGCCGCATCGCACGAAGTATAGGGAATTTTAAGCAGGTCAAAATAGCCCTGCAGTTTCCCATCTTCTCCCGGTGTTCCATGTATGCCGATGAAGACCGCGTCAAAGCGGATGTGCTGCGCAAGATTCAGGCTGAAATCGGTGCGGTCTACCGCGGTTTTTTGGCCGTCTGGCGCAACATACCACCAGCCTTGCGGGGTAATATCGATCTTATAAATATTGTATTTAGCGGTATCGAGATTATTCTCAATAGTGATGGCGCTTTTATAGGAAATGACTGCCTCACCTGAATATCCGCCGGTTACAAAAGCAATGTTCTTTTTACCTGGCATTATTGTAAAGCTCGTTTTTGCGTGTCAAATATCTTGTTAAACGG
>JBAVMD010000537.1:0-6585 GCA_049689695.1 Chitinophagaceae bacterium
GGCCTCAACTTATTCCAATCAGGCGGCTCAGGATTTTTTGAGTAAAGGTCATAAGGATTGAACAGCTTAACCCATTGAAGCATTTCCCTGTCGTGATCATCCAACAGGTATTCATATTCCCCTTCGCGGTGCCATGAATAAAATGAATGATAGCGAAGCATGTACAGCCCACTCTCCGGTAAATGGTCCTTCAGCATCTGGTAAACATATTCATCGTGCCCCCACGACATGGTCACGTTCCTTAAGCCACAGCCTTTTTCATAAACGCCATATTGGGTTTGAAAGCCGGGATTAGAATAATCAGGATTGGATTTGAAAAATTCGGGATAAACAATTTTATCGGAATAAGGGCAGCCTACGGGGAAAGTATCGCCTACAACGGCCCACTGCGGCTCACCAAACAGGCAAAGAACTTTTCCCATATCGTGCATCAGGCCTGTGAGCACCATCCAATCAGGATGGCCGTCCCTGCGGATGGCTTCAGATGTCTGCAGCAGGTGTTGAAACTGGTCAAGGTCGGTGTCGGGATCAGAATCGTCCACCAGTTGATTTAAGAACTGGAATGCATCCCACACAGGCATTTCTTTTTTATTGAACTGCAGGAAATCGTTGCGCTTTTCCTGTACAAAATCATAAGTCTGATAGGTGTGGTTTAACCTGTAAAACTCCTTTACGGTATCCCGGGCGGGATCATCGTAATTGCGGTATTCATCTGCTGTTTTTGCTGTGGCAATGCTGTCCGGCTCCGGATAACGCTGCAGCACATCATCTTCCCAATCGTCCAGGCTCTTTAAAGGGCTTATTTCTTCTGAAGTCAGTTTGTTTGAGAAATTATCCATGGCAAGTGTTTACAGTGGAGTAACTAAAATGGCTGTCCTAAATTGAAGTTTTTTGTGCTGGTTTTTACAGATTGACTTAGCTTTATTTACGAAACCGTTTTCGTAATACCCTCGTAACCCATGAGGAACATCAATATAAGAGAGCTTGCCAACGAACTGAAACTATCCGTATCTACCATTTCCAAGGTATTCAGCAACAGCTATGAAATAAGCCAGGAAACAAGGCAGCGGGTGCTGGAAACCGCCGCAAGGCTCAATTATATCCCCAATACCTACGCCAGCAGCTTAAGAAAAAAGAAAAGCAAGAACATCGGCGTAGTAATACCCGAGGTAGCCGACAGTTTTTTTTCATTGGCCATTAACGGCATTGAATCAGTGGCCAAAGAAAATGGCTATCATGTACTGGTTTATCTCACGCATGAAAGCTTTGAGAACGAAAAGAACATTTTAAAAGAATTCCAGGGCAAAAGGGTTGATGGTGTGCTGATTTCTGTTTCAAGGGAAACTTCGCAAAGCGATCATATCAACGATTTAATTTCTAATGGCGTGCCATTGGTATTTTTCGACCGGGTTTGCGAAGATGTGCAAACAGCCAAGATCACAACGGACGACCTGGAAAGCAGCTACGAAGCTACCGCACACCTGATACAGCAAGGCTGCCATAAAATAGCGTTTCTGAGCATCTCTAACAGCTTGTCCATTTCCAACAAAAGACTGGAAGGATATTTACAGGCCCACGCGGACCATAAATTGAAACAGGATAAAAGCAGCATCGTTCTCTGCACGAACGACGCAGAAAAAAATTATTCACTGATCAGAAAGCTGCTTCAAAGAAAAAACCGGCCCGACGGTATTGTGGTGTCTGTTGAAAAACTGACCACGCCTGTTTATAAAGCCTGCGAATCGTTGAAATTGAAAATACCCAAAGACATCAGGGTGATATGTTTTTCTAATCTGGACACGGCGTCCATTCTCAATCCATCGCTCAGCACCATCACGCAGCCCGCCTATGAAATGGGTAAGATGGCGGCGCTGATCTTATTTAAGGCGCTGCAAAAAGAGAACCTGAATTTAACCAGTGAAAGCCTGGTGATACCTTCTTCACTTGTGGTGCGAAAATCAACGAGGTAGTCTGCAACATTGCAAACTTTATTCCGGCAGGAACATTTAATTTATTTATTTTCCATCCTTCATTCTACTTAACCCTGCCATATATGAATCATTTATTCTTTGCCGACTACATTGTGTTTTTCATTTATTTTATTGCAGTAGCCGGCTATGGATACTGGGTGTATCACCGCAAGATGCATCATCAAAAAAGGTCGGGTGGAATGGACTCGAAGGATTTTTTTCTCGCCGAAGGTTCACTTACATGGTGGGCCATCGGAGCTTCGCTGATCGCGTCGAATATTTCTGCAGAACACTTCATCGGGATGTCAGGTTCAGGATTTGCTTTAGGCCTCGCCATTTCCAGCTATGAATGGATGGCTGCGGCTACATTGATCATTGTGGCAGTTTTCTTCATCCCTATTTACCTGAAGAATAAAATTTTTACGATGCCGCAGTTTTTAGCAAAACGGTATAACGATACAGTGGCTACGCTGATGGCCATTTTCTGGCTGCTCACTTATGTATTTGTGAACCTGACTTCTATAATTTATCTCGGCGCTCTCGCCATCAATTCCATTTCGGGCATCAGCTTCGGATGGTGCATGTTTTTCCTGGGTATTTTTTCTATTATAGTAACGCTTGGCGGAATGAAAGTGATCGGGTATACAGACGTGATACAGGTGCTTGTGCTGGTGATGGGCGGGCTTGTTACCTGTTATCTTGCACTTAGCCTTGTATCAGAAAAATTTGGTTATGGCGGGGATATCCTGAAAGGATTTTCGGTGATACATGAAAAAGCTTCGTCGCATTTTCACATGATCTTCGATAAATCAAATCCTTATTACACAGATCTTCCGGGTTTGTCGGTATTAGTAGGTGGTATGTGGATCAATAACCTGAATTATTGGGGATGCAACCAGTATATAACTCAGCGTGCTCTGGGCGCAAGCTTGCCTACGGCGCGCAATGGTATTCTTTTCGCTGCTTTTTTAAAGCTTCTTATTCCGCTGATCGTGGTCATTCCCGGTATTGCCATGTATGTAATGTACCAGAACGGCATGTACCAGGCAGAGATGCAGGATATAAATGGTGTTGTTAAGCCTGATCATTCGTATCCAACGCTTATGAACCTTTTACCTGCAGGTTTGAAAGGGCTTGCGTTTGCAGCGCTTACTGCGGCCATTGTGGCTTCTCTGGCCGGTAAGGCAAACAGCATTTCCACCATTTTCTCATTGGATATTTATAAAAAGTTCTTTAAGAAAGATGCAACAGAAAAACAGCTTGTGAATACAGGCCGTGTTACTGTGGTAGTTGCTATGTTGCTTGCGTGTATGGTAGCGCCGGCATTGCGCAGCCTCGATCAGGCGTATCAATTCATCCAGGAATATGTTGGCTTTATTTCTCCGGGAGTGCTTTCTATTTTCCTGTTGGGATTTTTCTGGAAACGAACCACGTCTGCAGCTGCACTTACGTCGGCTATCCTCACCATACCGCTTTCTACATTTTTGAAATTTCTTCCGGCATGGACAAACGGGGCCTGGCCCGATCTTCCTTTTATGGACCGTATGACCCTGGTTTTTCTGCTGCTTGTGGTAATAATGGTCGTAATGAGTCTTGCTGACCGCAGAAGCAAAGAAAATCCACGCGTTATAGCAATAGATCCCACAATGTTCCGGAGCTCGCCTGCATTTATTGTGGGCTCAGTGATTATTGTAGGGATTCTGGTGGCGCTGTATACGGTGTTTTATTAAATGATATTTGCAAAAGCAGACGAAAAGCGTTTCGACTCTATAAAAATCATAAAGCTAACCTGCAGTTACACTATGGTTACTACGAAGTAACTATGGATTTGCCATATATTCTGTACGGATTTACATCAGGTGAAGGTCAGGTGAAGGTCTCGTGAAGGTCTCGTCAAGGTCTCGTCAAGGTCTCGTGAAGGTCTCGTGAAGTTTAAGTTTACCCGCTGTAAAGGTTACGTCCGTTTGACCTTTCATAACTGTGAGACCGTATCTCAAATATACTTGAATTGGGATAAATATTAACTGCTTTTATGATTTGATTCGTTAAATAAAAGGCCACCTGTTTATTCAACACTTCACTTATACAGAGCCGTTTTGTTCTTCGGCAGGCATTGCGGTATGCTTATTGCGATAAATACCAAAACGATCTATATGGATAAAATGGAAAAACTGGCTTTAATGGACAAAATCCTGCGTGAGTTGGATGATCTTAAGAACAGCCAGATATCTGTCTTAAAAAAACTTACACAAATTGAGGCCGACAATATTAACCTGGGTGTCGCTTTGCTGGACAAAAAATTACCGGATGTGCATGAAGAGGTGGACTCCAGCGTAACTATTGTTACAGGGTTACTGGAGGAATTTCAGGCACACAGAGATAAATTCTTTACAGATAATAAATTGGGTGAATCCCAGGATCCTACTGCATAGTTAAATATATCATATAAAAATAGTTGAGGGCGGTTTTGCAACCGCCCTCAACTATAAGTATTTCGCAGCTTCAATTTACTACCAGCATTACGCATCACCTGAACATTATCGGCCCTCTGCATGCTTAAAACACTTCACTCCATTTTCACTGCAGAAGTATTGTCACTCGTATCCTGATCTATCAGTAAGTGATTTGGGTCGATCCCCGCGCTGCCCGGTTTTCGTTGTATCGTTACCGTGATCGTTTGCTTGCCTGATTTTATCAAATGTTTTTGAAGATACAGCGGCTTGCTTTCGCCATTCGTTGCGTGCGCAAAAATTCCTATCTCTACCCAATCGTTCATCGGTACATCGGTCTCCACTCCTGCGCTGTCAACTACTGTCTTGCGTGCCTGCACCTCGAGTGTTACCTGCCAGGTGCCTGCTTTTGTCTGCTTCGCCGTTACGCCCTCCGTCTTAAGTTGCCAATATGTATTTACTTCGAACAGATCGTGCAACAGGTATTGCAGTGAGTCCGGCGTTACCGCCTGCAGTTCGCGGTAAAGATCGAGTGTTGTTGCAAGCGGAGCTTTTTCCGGCCGGTGCTTCTCGAGGAGAAGCCGCAACGCTTTGTTGATCTTATCCTCGCCAACGTATTCATTCAGTGCATACAGCGCAAAAGGTCCCCTGCGATAAGAAAGATACTTATCGAGCCCGCGAAGCAATGGTTCACCTCTGCGTATCGGCGGGTGTGGATACGGTTGCCGCATGTAATTCAGCAACCGCTGCAGATGGGCACGTCCTTTAGCTTTCTCTACCGCTTTCATTGCATAATACCAGGCGAGGCTTTCAGACATAACCGGGGCGCCCTCTACAAATGCAGAAGGAACCGTCCACTGGTGCGCCATCTCGTGTGCCACTACTGCAAACGGCATGTCCAGTGAAAGCGAATCGTTATCAGGCTGCCAGGTAGTAAACCCTTCTGAATAATGGACCAGGCTGGGATCTGCATGCATGCTCACGCCATTACCTGTGCGCTCAACGAAGGTTATATGATTGTACCTGTATGCGCCAAACTCCTTTGTATAGTAATCCAGCGAGGCATGAACACCCTGAACTATCCGGTGCAGTTGCGCGGTATCTGCGGGATTATGAAAGATGCGCACCGCAACAGTTTGTGCACTGTCTGGATTCTTCCACGATGTTTCATGCACTTTGTAGTTGGCAGAAAAGAAAGTCCATTCGCTTCCGATCGGACCATCAGTAGTATAGTGAAAATAACGGCGGCCATCTGCTGTCCATGTCCTGCGCAATGCCCCCGGCGCAACAGCTACCTGGTCCTGATGAGTGCCTACTACCGCGTCAAAGTTGATTCCCGCACCGCGATCCTTCGGAGCTGCAGTATCATAAAGAGAAGCGATCAATGGTCGTGGTGAGAGCTTGTATTCGCTCCGGTCGCTGGCGCTAATGAGCTCACGGCTGCTTTGATAGCCGATGCGCGGCAGCCATGCATTTGTGAAGAAGCTGCTCTTTGCTGTTACCGATGCGTCTACTCCGCTTTCGGTAAAGCCATGAGGCTTCATGATTACCTGGAAGTTCAGCCGCAGCGAGTCGCCAGGCTGAAGCGGCTTTACCATTTTGTAAGTCCGGCTGCTAAGTTCCTGGTCGTTGAGCACAAGAGTTGCTGCTTTGTCAAAAGTTAGCGTTCGGGTTTCAACCCCCGGCTCAATAGCCACAAGGATAGAATCGATTGCTATGGCGCTGCGGTTTACAAGATGGTATGTACCGCGGATGTCCACGGCCCTCCGCTCAGGATAGATCTCTATGCGCATGTTTGTTGCCGTGAGTTGAGGTTGCGGCATCGCCGCAAACCGTCCGTAACGCCGCTCATATTCAGCGCTCCGCTTCTTGATGTCAGAAGCAGTATGATACTCGTTCAATATATTCGTGTTGTAGAAAATAAAACCTCCCAGTGAGAGGATAAGTGCCAGCGCTGCCCCGGCAGTCCAGGCCATGGGACGCGTGAAACGACGGCGCGCTAATCTCAGGCGTACTCGCAAGCCACTCTCCTTTCCACGCATCCAAAACAATCTTGCTATAACTGCAAGCAACAATGCCCATGCTGTCCAATAAAGTTTGAACCATAACCATGGCCCGAGGTACGGGCCAAATCCGCGCATCTCAGAATAAGACCATCCCGGGCT
>JBAVMD010000538.1:0-1508 GCA_049689695.1 Chitinophagaceae bacterium
ATTTACCACAGCCGGAAGTTCCGGAGAGCACTGCAAATGGATGACTGCACACAAAAGTTTCAAGCTTTTGAACAAGTTTTTCCCTACCGAAGAAAAAATGCGCATCTTCTTCCCTAAAAAAACGTAAACCCCGGTATGGACATAACGAAGAAAGCTGTTCTGATGATTGATATAGTAGCTCAGTTGGGGTATTTTCCTTGATAATTGCTATTAATGCAGTAAGAATAGAAGATATCTTAGATTCTTTACGAAAATCCAAACATGTATTCAATAACAAAAAGTCCAGCGGTAAGTCCGCGCCTGGGAGAAGAATTGGAATTACTTTAAATGCGGGATCATTTTTTTGTCGGTTAAGCGCTAAAAATTTTTCATTTTGCTGCCATTCGCCTAATCTATCTGGGCCAATAAAAATCATTGCAATTTTACATGAAGTAATAGCATTCTCCACATGCTCAATCCAAGGAATGCCGTGTTTCAGTACCCATTGGTCAAAGAAAACATTTAAGCCTTGCTGCTTTAGTTCTTTTGCAATAGTTTCAATAGTTTCAAAATCTGAACGGTTATAACTCAGAAATATATCATAAACAATTGATGGAGGCATTCTTGAGTCTTGGTTGGTAGACAGACTGAATTTACGGAATCAATTGTTTGGTGGGACGTAAATTTCAGTATAACCTCGCTCAGCAACGGCTTACTGAAAACATATTCGATATAGATCGATGGTTGCTACCTTCAAGGCCGGGTTTTATGATCTATTGGCATATGCACGTGAGCATTCGGGAGAGCAGATAGCCCATGCCATTAGTTTCAGCAAAAGAGCAGCGGTCGTTTATCGGACATATATACATATGTATGCAATTCCTTCCTCATTGAATGAATGCAGTTTGCAGTCAATCCGAAACCAATGAAACAAAGGGTGATTTTTTGTTAACGTCAGCGCTTTACTGGAGAATAAGGTTTAAGAGTAGGATTTGGTTTGTAATATGTTAAGGAAGAAAGGATTAATTACGTTTTTTAGTTTGGCCGGAAGGCTCTATATTTGCATCCCGATTTCGGATAGGCCTCATAGCTCAACTGAATAGAGCATCTGACTACGGATCAGAAGGTTTCAGGTTTGAATCCTGATGAGGTCACTAAAAGCTTCACTGTAAAGTTGAGCTTTTTTAATTAACCTCATAGCTTAACGGATAGAGCGTCTCTGAAGGAAGGTTCAGGTTTGAATCCTAATGAGGCTACAAGCAACTAAAAAAAATGCCCCGTAGACGGGGCATTTTTTTTAGTTGTGAAATTTAGAATTAATAAGTCACGCCATCATATCGGATGAAAGCAGTTGCAGAATTGTTATTCCAAACTTGTGTAACGCCAGTCCTTGCAACACTTGCCCGTTTTTGAGGTAACAAAGCAAGATTTAAAGAACCTTGCCGGGTGCCTAAATTACTTTGGTAAGTGTAAGAAGAACCGGTTGACTTGTAAAGCAGGAGATTCAGTTTGCCGCCATTATTCCATCC
>JBAVMD010000539.1:0-8800 GCA_049689695.1 Chitinophagaceae bacterium
TAGCAATCCATGCAATGGGAGTAAAAACCACAAGATGCACGTATAATGCAACGAAAGCCGTGGCAAGCACTGCTCCCTTTATAAATAATTTATAATTGCCGGTAGGCGTGTTACCGCTTGTGGCAAAATAATCCTGGATACGTTTTTTTAATTCTGCGTGGAAAGATCCTGTACCTGATGAGAATTTAGGAAGAGCCATTGAATAAGTCCGTTTTAATTTATCCGGTCTATCCGGGTAAAATAAGTTGCAAAGATACCCCAATTAAAGGGGAACCCATGTTAAAATTCAGTCAGAAAAATAATGGAGATCATGCAGTTACGTAGTAATCTGCACAAAAGCATCAAAATTTTTTACACCAATCAGTTTTTCTGTTACAAAACCTTCTCCAAACTTCACGCCAATCCGTTTGCCCATCATGCGGGCCCGCGCGATCACGCTTTCCAGGAATTCCGGTGTGGAAATATATGACTGAGGTGAGTCATCATTGTCTGCTTTGCCACTAAAGAATTGTGTGCTATAAGCTGAAATAGCTTTCATGCGTTGCTCGAATACATCGGATATATCTACAACAAAACTTGGCTCCAGGTAACGGTCCTGTATATAATGAAAAACATACTTCGGCCGCCATGCTTCCTGCGGTTTTCCATCATCATCTGCTGTTTCAATTTTACGAAGGCCGGAAAAGAAACTGGCATCGGAAATAAGTTTTGCGCCGCGTCCGTGATCAGGATGCCTGTCTTCAAGCGCATTGGCCAGCACGATCTCGGGCTGGTATTTCCTGATGGCCCTGATGAGCTTTAATTGATTGGCCGGGTTGTTCTCGAAGAATCCGTCGGGAAGCTTTAGATTTTCCCTTGCAGCCACGCCGAGAATGCGGGCAGCTTCTGCTGCTTCGCTGTAACGGGTCTCAATGGTGCCGCGTGTGCCCAACTCGCCCTGTGTAAGATCTATAATGCCTACCTTTTTTCCGTTCCTGATCTCCGTTATAATAGTACCTGAACATCCCAGTTCTATGTCATCGGGATGAGCGCCTATAGCGAGTATGTCAACTTTCATTATTTACAAAAATAATGAAGTAAGGGACAAGGAACAAGGGGCAAGGCACAAGGCACAAGGTACAAGGCACAAGAAAGCAAGGCAAGAACTGAGCTGCGGCCTGAACTTACGTCTTGAATCTTATCTTGCTTCTTGTACCTTGTACCTTGTGCCTTTTCTATTAACTTCGCACCGCAAATCAAACATTGACATCTTATGGCATACGACGTAGTAGTTATCGGAAGCGGCCCGGGCGGATATGTGGCTGCTATCAGGGCTTCACAGCTTGGATTTAAAACAGCTATTATTGAAAAAGAAAGCCTTGGCGGCATCTGCCTCAACTGGGGCTGTATTCCCACAAAAGCCCTTCTTAAAAGCGCGCAGGTGCTTGAATATGTAAAGCACGCCAGTAACTACGGCATCGAAGCCACGGGACAAGCGAATTTTGAGGCCGTGATCAAGCGCAGTCGCGGCGTTGCCGACAAAATGAGCCGCGGTGTTCAGTTCCTCATGAAGAAGAATAAGATAGATGTTATCAATGGCTTCGGCAGGCTGAAAGGAAAAGGACAGATAGAAGTTGCAAAAAGCGATGGCAATAAAGAAACTGTAGATGCAAAGCACATTATCCTGGCAACAGGCGCACGCAGCAGGCAATTGCCAAGCATGCCCCTCGATGGTAAAAAGATCATAGGCTATCGCGAAGCCATGGTATTGCCGCAGCAACCCAAGAGCATGATCGTAGTAGGCAGCGGCGCTATTGGCGTTGAGTTCGCTTATTTTTACAATAGCATGGGCACAAAGGTTACGATTGTTGAATTCCTTCCCCGCATAGTTCCTGTAGAAGACGAAGAGATTTCTAAAGAGCTTGAGAAGATATATAAAAAATACGGCATCACTGTAATGACCAACAGTGAAGTAACCAGCGTAGACACAGGTGGCAATGGTGTAAAAGCTAAAGTAAAAACGGCAGAAGGTGAAGTAACGCTGGAAGCCGATGTGTTGCTGAGCGCAGTGGGCATTGCTTCCAATATCGAAAACATCGGACTGGAAGAAACCGGCGTAAAAACAGACAAAGGAAAAATTGTAGTTGATAAGTATTACCAGACAAGTGTGCCCGGCGTGTACGCTATTGGTGATTGTGTTCCCGGCCAGGCGCTGGCTCACGTAGCATCTAAAGAAGGAATTATCTGCGCTGAGTTCATCGCTTACAATGAAAAGAAATTCAATCATCAGCCGGAAGCGCTCGACTATGGCAATGTGCCGGGTTGTACTTATTGCTCGCCTGAAATTGCCTCTGTTGGCTTAACAGAAAAA
Source organism: Chitinophagaceae bacterium (assembly GCA_049689695.1). GTDB lineage: Bacteria > Bacteroidota > Bacteroidia > Chitinophagales > Chitinophagaceae > DASPKM01. Next base: position 2,351 of record JBAVMD010000539.1, read on the forward strand.
CAGGCAAGGGATGCAGGTTATGAAGTTAAAGTAGGCAAGTTCCCTTTAAGCGCCGCTGGCAAGGCTACAGCAGCGGGACATAACGAAGGTTTTATAAAAGTGATCTTCGATGCAAAATACGGAGAGTGGCTGGGCACGCACATGATCGGGTACAATGTAACTGAACTGATAGCAGAGACCGTAGTAGCGCGCAAGTTGGAGACCACGCACCATGAAGTGCTCAACAGCATTCATCCTCATCCTACCATGAGTGAGAACATTAAAGAAGCTATTGAGGTGGCTTATGGTGAGGCGATCCATATATAGGAAGCAACAAGCTCTGAGCTTCGAGCTTTGAGCGACAAGCATTTTTTTTCATCATGCAAATTTCTCTCTGGGAAAAAGAAAGTTTTTACAAGCCTTCGGATGTATTGATCATCGGATCAGGATTCGTGGGATTGTGGACCGCGCTTGAGCTGAAGAAAAAACAACCGAAGCTTAAGATCACCATAGTTGACCGTGGCATTATTCCCACCGGGGCAAGCACACGCAACGCAGGCTTCTCCTGCTTCGGCAGTTTTACAGAGCTGCTGTATGATTCAAAAACTTTTGGCGAAGAAAAAATGCTTACGCTTGCAAAGCTTCGCTATGAAGGTTTGCTGCGCATTCGCGAAACATTCAAACCTAAAGAGATCGGTTACCAGGAACTGGGCGGTTATGAAGTGCTCACCGGAAAAGAGAGCTACGATCTTTCTTCAATAAAATCCGATCTCAAAAAACTCAATAAATCGCTCAGTAAAGTTTTTAAAGAAGACGAGATGTTCCGCCTTGCGGATCATAAGATCAAAAAATTTGGTTTCGATGGCGTGCAGCATCTCATCGAAAATAAACTGGAAGGACAATTGCAGCCGGGCAAACTTACACAGGCGCTGCTGCAGGAAGTTTTAAAGCTGGGCGTTCGCGTGCTCTTTGGATATGAAGCAACATCTTTCGAAAAAATAAATGATGGCGTTGCAGTGAACAGCGAACATGTTTCGCTTCATGCAAAAAAACTGGTCATCTGCACCAATGCGTTCACCAATAATTTACTTCCGCAACTGAATGTGCAGCCTGCGCGCGGACAGGTAATGGTAACATCGCCCATACCCGGCCTTAAGTTCAAAGGATGCTTTCATTCAGATGAAGGCTTCATTTACTTCCGCAATTTCGGCAAGCGTGTATTGCTTGGCGGCGCAAGAAATAAATTCATTGAACAGGAGTATACCACAGAACTCACTACCAGTGATAACGTACAGCAGGAGCTGGAAAGATTGCTGCGCGATGTGATCATTCCCGGCGAAAAAGATTATTCCATTGAATACCGCTGGAGCGGCATCATGGGAATGGGCACAGATAAAATGCCTACGGTAAAAGAATTAGAGCCCGGCATTTTCTGCGCTGTTGCCATGGGAGGCATTGGTGTGGCTATGGCGCCTGTAGTTGCAAAACAGGTAAGCCGTATGCTGCTTCAAAAAAGAACGGCCGGCATATAGCCAACCGTTCAATTTTCATTCATGCACCAATTTTAAGATCACAATTTCAGGAACTTTTCCTGGTACTTTTTACTACCACCATCTATAGAAATTATATACATGCCGCTTTGCAGACGGCCTGCATCGATCGTTGTTTTTGTTTGTGTAAGCTTCAGCGTCATTACCGGCTGCCCTACCTGGTTCCTGATCTGCACCTGCGCTCCCAGCAATTCCGTATTTTCCTTTATATCGATTACCAGCCTTCCCCTTGCAGGGTTCGGGTACAGGTCGATAAGTTTTACCACAGGCGCTGTTTCAGGAGCAGCTGCCGGCTCGGGCAATGCCGTGCCTGTACAACCCTGAGATGATAAAATTCCATAACGCGGACCACCGGGCGCAAAGGCAGAACGCATTCTTTCCATCTGGCCTACAGAGAACATCAGCATGCAATCGTCGCTGGTAAGGTCCATATAGTTCATGTACATTTCGCCGGAAGCAGCATTATCGCAGCTCGCCTTAATGCCCGAAGGGCATCCGCGGTTAGAAGTGCGTTGTTTGGGTGTATCGTGCACCAGGTCGTCGCCGCAGGTGGCATCGCCCCAGATGTGGCGCAGTCCCAGCCAATGTCCTACCTCATGCACCGTAGTTCTGCCCATGTGATAAGGCGCAGCGGTTGTACCTTTTGTACCGAAAGCAGTAGGCCGTACAGCTATACCGTCCGTTTCTGCCGGTCCGCCTATGGGGCTTGAATAACCGGCCAGTCCGGCCACCAGGTTACCCACCCAGATGTTCAGGTATTTATCCCTGGGCCATGCATCGTCGCCGCCCATGCCTGAATATTTAATGCGGTCGTCTATGCTGTACATGGTAACCCAGGTGCTCTTGCGTACAATGCCGCTGGTAGCATAGCCTTTGGGATCTACTTTAGCCAGGCAAAAGTTTATCCTGCAATTGGCGGCCAATTCGCGGAAATGCGCAGGTATCTTTCCCGTATCTGCATGCTGCAGCTGGAAAGCTTTATTAAGAATATCTATCTGAGAAAGCACCTGCTCATCGCTGATGTTCTGGCTGGCATCTTTGTACAGTATGTGCACTACAACAGGAATATTAATAACAGGCAGGGTGCCGGGTGCGGTTCCGGGATCGGAGCCCATGAATATTTCAGGACGATAATTATTTAGAAATGAATTTGCGGTTGCTATGCTTTGCAGGGCAGAAGGCTTCTTCTGCAGCTCTTCCTGGTACTGTGTGCTTACACATTCTTTTTGTGCAAAGACGGATATGCCCGTGATCAGGTATAGAAATAGAAGTACAAGTCGGCTCATGGTAATGCTTTTTGTGGCCGGCTATTCATAGACTTTAGACACAGTCTTCACAGACGAATTGGAAATACCATTCGGGTACTGATCAATCAGAGGTTTGCACGGAAATCAGGGTCGGAATCGCCATGGGCGACGGAAGGCATTAATAGGATGTGGGAAAGACTTTTAGGGGGAATCAATAGTAACTCATTCATTGAATGACACCAGGAGAGGAAAATCCTTGAAGAAAGATGTTGGAATTGGTGATATTCAGACGATAAGCATTGTAAAACAAATATTTTTTCCTGATAAATCAAAGTTCCTGAATAAAAATTTTACCACCCCCTTAATGCCTGCTATTTAAGGCATCCCCTATTTTTGCCCCACAATCGTAAATATGAAGCTTCTACCCCTCTGGACCCTGTTCTTATTAATGACCATAGCTGTTGCCTGTAATAATCCTGATGCCAACGGGAATGGTACAGATACCGGTAACGGCACCCCGGTTACGCCGCTGTTGAATTATTCAGTGGTAAAGATTCATCCCCACGATACCACAAGCTTTGTGGAAGGCCTTGAGTTTCATGATGGTACTTTGTTTGAAGGCACCGGTTCGCCGGCCGAATTCGACTACCCGTCCTGGCTTGGGAAAATAGACCTGAATACCGGAAAGCTCCAGCATCTTGTGACGCTGGATACGCAATATTTCGGGGAAGGGATAACCATTTTCAACGGCAAGCTCTACCAGCTTACCTGGACCAGCAAGAAGTGTTTTGTGTACGATGTAAAGACCCTGAAAAAAGTGCAGGAGCTTACTTATAATACGGAGGGATGGGGCATGACGCACGACAGCACAGCTATCATCATGGGCGATGGCAGCAGCAACCTGTATTATATGGACCCCGCTACTTTCCGCAATACCAAAATATTAGGTGTGACTGATAACAATGGCCCGGTAAGCAATCTGAATGAACTGGAGTACATCGATGGGTTTATTTATGCCAACCTCTGGCAAACGCCTTACATTGTAAAGATCGATCCGGCGAGCGGTAAAGTGGTTGCAAAGATGAATATGGATTCGATGGTGTACGAAGTGGATAATAAGTACAAGGGACATGATTATCTTAATGGCATAGCTTATAATCCTGCTACTAAAACAATTTTTATTACGGGAAAGAGATGGCCTTCGATGTATGAGATTAAGTTTTAGAAGGGAACGCGTCCCGATAGCTATCGGGATCAGGATCAATTAGGGTTTTTTAAGATTTGTTCATGAGATTTTGAGCGGTTAAGCGCTGGCATGAACTGATCTTAAAAAATCCTGATCAATCCTGACAATCCGCGTTCCGTTTTATTTTTTCCCCGCCACATAAATCAACGAACTGCATTTATCACTTGAAGCAAGCGCGTTCAAATTAGAGCGTAAGCCATTCCACGCACCTGCAATCAGGTTTGATTTACCAGTTTTATATTGCTCACTCAACATACTCACATAAAAACTATCGAACCATTGCGGATGAATAGAATGCATTTGAAAACCATGCTGCTTCAATAAAGATTTCATCGACGCCGGAGAAAAATGATACAGGTGCCTGGGCACATCGTACGCAGCCCAGTATTGGCCATAAGCCGATGCATCGGCCGAAGTATAGTTAGGTACTGCAATAATGAGCTTTCCATCCTGTTGCAACAACAATTTCATCTGCTCAAGATAACCATGAAGGTCATGCACATGCTCCAGCACATGCCAGAGCGTAATAGCATCGAACGAGCCTGCAGACAGCTGAAACAAATCCTTTGCATCATTCAACAATATCTTCATTTCCCTTGCCCGCGATCTCGCAGCTTCATCAGGTTCGAGACCTGTTACTTTCCAGCCGGCCTTGCGCATAGCATCCACAAATAAACCTGTTCCCGCTCCTACATCGAGCAGGTTGCCATTTTGCAGGCCCGTAACTTTTTGTACCAGCTTTCTTTTTTGCTCAAGCGTGATCCTGCGCACGCGGTGGTAAAGCTTGTTTACCAAACCCTGGTTGGTATTGGAATGCGAAATGTAATTTTCTGATTTGTAATAAACGCCGATGCTGTCGCTTTCAGGAATACTCTGGGTGAATCTCGCTGTGCAGTTGCCACATTCCCATATCTCGAATTCTTCTTTTGAAACGGTATGATCTCTCGCAGTCAGCGCCACGCGTATGTCCGCCGAATCACATAAAGGGCAACTTGTATGATGTATGATGTTATTCATTCAACCCCCTATTGTCCTCCTATCGACTCCAATCCCCCGCCCGATCTGAAAAAATGAAAGAACAACATGCATAACGCCAGTGCAAAAAGGATCAGGGCATATATCCACCACGACTCCTTCTCTACAATGGTTTCTTCACTCAGTAATTCAGACATGTCCTGCGTAGTGGTTTCCTGGTCGCCAACAAGCATGGCATGACTGGCATCCTGCCGTATCACCCGTACAGCGGGCACAGGTTGCTGGTAAACTTCCGGGCCGAGGCTTTCAAAATGTATTTCGCCGCTCATTTCTTTACTGAGAACGCCTACCTCGGGCCACGTGAACTTATCTTCCTGCCTGATGCGGTTACGCACGTCGTAAGCAAATTCATTGTATTGTTTGATGGCCTCGTATTCGGGGATGCCTGTATTGGAAGCTAAAAAAGTGAAGAAATCTTTATCAGGCGCATCAAAGTATTTATCGAACCGGAACCGGTAAGAAGGCGGATGCAGTTGCCTGTTGGTGAAATCGTTCATAGCTGGCAAACGCTCCACGTAAATGGTGCCCAGGCCTGGTATGCTGATGCTTTTGTGCTGAATTAAATAGCCGTTGAGAACTTCAATCATTAAATCAATTTGATTATTGATTATTAATTATTGATTATTTGCCTGCAATCCGATACCCACGAAGGTCGGCAAGTTACCAATAATCAATAATTAATAACCAATAATCAATTTATGAATTCCGGGGACTAAGCCCCCACTATTGGAGGGGGTTGGGGGAGGCCTACTTCTGTCCGAAAGAATACACTATCCCTCCCAGTATATTAAACCCATAGGCCTCATACTGGTTCCAGCGCTCGTATTTGTTGTTGAAGATATTGTTCATCTGCACCCAGAGATTGAATTGTTTGGTGATCCTGAACTCAAGCCCGGCGCTTGCGTCAAATGCTGCAGACCCTTTGTAGCTGTCGAGGTTCTTACCCCTGTATTGCGGTCCGTCCCAGGCAAAGATGTCTGATCTCAGCCACAGGTCTTTCAGCAACCGCCATTTCAACGATACGGCAAATTCAAGTGGCAGCAGTCCCCAGGCTTTCTTTTGCTCTTTCAGCTTGGTGTATTGGTTAAAATCCATTCTTGCCGTTACATTGAAAGCCTCGCCCTGCGTATAACCCAATTCTGCATGAAGCGAAAGCGCTTCCATGCTTGGCTCATACACGGTCAAAAAGGTCTTGCCGTCTATTGTATCGTTCACAAACAAAGGCATGTTCTTGTATAGGTTGAAGCCCAGTCTGCCCGAATAAGTAAAATGATTACCGGCTGATCCTTTCAGGCCGATATAACGTTCCTGCACACGCGTATTCAAGAGTGCAGAATCAGGTGCTGTTACCCATGGATTGATCTCTGCAAAGCGCTGGTACGATCCCTTGTTG
>JBAVMD010000540.1:0-3286 GCA_049689695.1 Chitinophagaceae bacterium
GTTTAATGGACAGCAATACTTTGATTACGCTTGATACACCCGCGGCATAGAGCGTATGCCCTATATTCGTTTTTACACTGCCGATGCCACAATAATTAACATCATTCGTGTATGCGCCGAATGATTGCTTCAACGCTTTAATTTCTATCGGATCTCCCAGTTTGGTCCCCGTTCCATGTGTTTCTATATAAGTTATTGTAACCGGATTGATTTTGGACACTTCATACACTTCTTTCTCCAGGCGTGTTTGTGATTCAAAGCTCGGCGCAGTAATACCATTTGTTTTTCCGTCCTGGTTAATTCCACTGCCTTTTATAACGCCATAAATAGGGTCCCCGTCTTTTTCTGCCTGTTCCAATGATTTCAGGAATAAAACCGCAACTGCTTCGCTTGGTACAAAACCGTTGGCCCTGTTATCGAACGTATAGCAATGACCGTCTTCGCTCAGCATGCCAGCCTTGCTGGTCATGAGATGCATTTGCTCGGAAGTCATTACGTATACACCACCAGCTATTGCTGTTTCACATTCGCCGGTCCTGATGCTTTGGCAAGCCTGGTGTATGGCAACCAGGCTGCTGGAGCAGGCCGTATCAATAGATATAGCCGGCCCTTGCAGATTTAAGTAGTAAGATATGCGTGATGCTAATATGGATATTGATGCGCCAACAAGAATGTGATCATCTAATTCTTCATTGCCAAAACGGTTCGTGTAATCTCCATACCCTACACCAGCAAATACACCGCATTTACTGCCAGACAAAGAGCGGATCGAGTAACCAGCATCTTCTATTACTTTATAACATTCTTCCAGGAACAATCGCTGCTGCGGATCCATCTTCTCTGCTTCTTTGGGAGAAATATTGAAGAATAAAGCATCGAACTTATCCTCGTTGTCCAGGTATCCCATCCATTTACTATAGATTCGCCCGGTTGCTTCTTTGTCTTCACTGTAGAATTGAGAAACGGGCCATTTCCTCTCCGGCACTTCTTTTATGGAATTTTTTCCTTCCTTTAAATTGTCCCAGAACTGGTTTACATTTTCTGCTTCAGGAAATTTTCCACTTATTCCAATGATGGCAATATCTGAAACAGGCTTATCGGCCATCATTCTTTTTTCTGTCTCTTGTTTCAATTCAACCTTCAGGTCAGGAAGAAAAATTTCATTCAACACTTCTGCAGATGCCATAGCCTGATCTGAATTATTTTTAATTGCATTTAATGCCGGCTTTTCTTCAGCACGGGATGGCACTTTATTTAATTGGAAATTTGGTATTGCTGTAATCAATGTGGCGAGTTGATGCAGCGTATGGTAGTCGTACAGGTAAATAGCCTCCAGTGTGGTATTGAAATTCTTATTGATCAACCGAATGATCTCGATGCCGCTGATCGAATCAAGGCCAAAGTCAGTAAAGGTTGTGCTTTCATCCAGTGATGTGGCTGGTATGTGTAAGACCGTTTGAAATATCTCTTTCAGCTGCCTGATAACTTCTGAAATATTTGATTCATTAATTTCATTAAGTGCCCCGGCTGCAACTTCTTTTACCTGCGTTTCCTGCAATATTATTTTTGTTTCAACAGCAGGAGATAATTGGATTGGTTGTGCCAAATCAACATTTGCGGATGACGTGCCTGTCTTTTCTGCAATTAGTGCAGCAAGCTTTGTGAATGTATGGTAATCATATAATATTACAGCTTCAAGGTTAATATCAAAGGCTTCATTTATCAACCGAACAACATCTATACTACTGATCGAATCCAAACCAAAATCAATAAAGGTTTCATCATCCCCTAATGATGTTACAGGCAACTGTAAAACCGTTGAAAATATTTTTTTTATTTTTTCTATAACAGCAGGCGCTTTGGTTTGCACTGTTTCAAATCTTGCGGAAACAGGTTGTTCCTCGCTCAACTGTTCTAATTTAATGGGTTGAGCTGCTCTATCGGTTTCAAAGAATGTTTCTTTAGTCACAGTATCTGTTGGATCAAGCGTTATAGTAGTATGAGTTTTTTGGATTGTTTCATCCGGCGCAGCTTTTTTTAGAGAGGCTTTCCCGAAGTGATCAGCGATCAATGATTTCACTTCTTCTGTATGGAAAGTCAGCTCATGCATGTCTGCTTCTTCCTCGATATGTATGGGCAGATCAGCAAGAATATGGCGGGACATTTTCTGCTTTAATGCCTGCAATGCTATTCTTGGTTTTGTAATGAGCTCTTTTGCTATTTGCAACGCTTCGTTTAAAACAGCATTTGATATAATTACAAGGGCGCCCCTGCTTTTTATTTCCTCGCCACTGAATAATTTAGCGGTGTACATCATTTCAGCTGCTAACGGGCGCCCTAATTTCTCTCCTAAAATATAGGTACCTCCGATTCCCGGAGTAAAACCATATTTCATAAAATTAGCAGTGTATGTTGCCTGGGCCGACATTAATACAATATCACCGTATAGCCCAAACACTAACCCTGCACCAAAGGCATGGCCTTGCATGGCAGTAATTACAGGTACATCAAACTCCAGCAATCCCCTGTACAGGAATGGCTCTTCAGTAAACCTGCCTTTCATTGAAGCAAGATCACTTAACACATCTTCTGTACCGCCCATGCAGAAGACATTCTCATAACCAGTTAATACAACTACTTTGAGCTCCTTATTTTTTCGCAGGTCCAGGAATGTTTTTTTCAGGCTCATGACCAGCTGATAAGAAATCATATTTCTGCTGGACCTGGATTCCATCTTCACAAGTGCAATACCGCCCTCAAGAAGCTGTACCTGTATTTCGGAACCAACAGCATGTTTTTCGGCTTCTTTCATAGCATCACTTTCCCAAATGGATGACACACTATTTCCAAAATGCATTTCAGTATGTTTAATAGTTGGTTGTTTTGTTTGTTCCTGCTTTTTGTACCAATACCGTTCACTGGCAAATGGGTACGTTGGCAGGCTGATCTTATTCGGTCTTTGGGCAGAATAAAGCAAAGTCCAGTCAACAGGAAAACCCTCCACCCATGATCCCGCAATAGATCCTGCATTATCTTTTGTAAGTTGATTTATCTCATTCGTCTTGTCGTTAGGCAGGAGTTCAGATTTGCCTTTTCTTATATTTCCTGTATAAAAGCTGCCCGGTCTTTCTTCGATATAATTGGTTAATTGCGTAACCAATTCTTTTTTCTCACTAACTATTACCGCCAGGCGTTCCTCCATAGCTTCCCTGCCTGTCTGCAACGTAAAAGCTATGTCATGAATGTTTGCATCCGGGTTTAATTCAACAAATTGCTTTATGTTGAT
>JBAVMD010000541.1:0-2690 GCA_049689695.1 Chitinophagaceae bacterium
TCGGGTTTAGAGTTTCGGGTTCTTTAACTCATTACTTATTAATTAAACGTTGTATGATTATTTTCAACTGCTCAGATTCAAAGAACCCGTAACTCTAAACCCGAAACCTCAACCCTTGTGTTTTCCCTCTTCAATCAAAATCTCTGCAAACACTGCATAATTAATAATATCGACATAATTAGAATCGATGCCTTCACTGATGAGCGTTTTGCCTTCATTCAATAATATCTGCCGGATGCGCATCAGCTTCATCAGGATGAGGTCTACAAAGCTTTCCTGGCTCATCTCGCGCCAGGCTTCACCGTAATCGTGATTCTTATCCTGCATCACCTCTTTTACTTCACTTATTTTTTCATCGTACAAAGCAGATACTTTTTCGGCAGAAAGGTCTTCCACCGCAATTTCTTTTAGTTCCAGTTGTATCAGCCCAATAACGCCATAATTCACGATGCCCTTGAATTCGCCCGACACATCCTCTCCCACCCTGTTCACGCCCTTCTGCTGAATAGTGCGGATGCGCTGCGCCTTGATGAAGATCTGGTCAACAATGGAAATGGTACGCAGCACCCGCCAGGAAGTGCCATAATCCTGCGTTTTGCGGATAAAAATATCCTTGCACGCTTTTATTGCTGCATCGTATTGACGATCTGTATTGCTCATTACTTCAGTTATAGCCATGGGAAGAGTAAAGCGGAAAATATTTCACATCTTTAAGCTTCAAAAGTAAAGATTAGCCATCAATGTTTACATTGAATTGCAAAGGCCGGCTGCTGGTTGTGGATAAACCACTGGTAATGGGAATTATCAATACCACACTCGATTCATTTTATGAAGGAAGCAGGTTCACAGTTATGGACGATGTTCTGAAGCAGGCAGAAAAAATGCTGCAGGACGGCGCAGCCATGCTTGATATTGGCGGACAAAGCACACGCCCCGGCAGCAAACAGGTTGGTGCGGATGAAGAAGCGTCCCGTGTACTGCCTGCCATTGAAAAGGTTTACCATCATTTTCCCGAGGCCATCATTTCAGTAGATACGTATCATGCCTCGGTAGCAGAAAAAGCAGTTGATGCAGGCGCTTCTATTGTGAACGATGTGAGTGGCGGCTCCATGGACGAAAACATGCTTGCTGCTGTAGGCAGGTTAAATGTTCCTTATGTATGCATGCACATCAAAGGAACTCCTGAAAATATGCAGCAGCAGGCGGTGTATGAAGATATCAGCCGGGAAGTGCTGGACTATTTCATTCGCAGGATTGAAAAATGCAGAGGCGCAGGTATAAAAGATGTGATCATCGATCCCGGTTTTGGCTTTGCAAAGAATATCAGTCAGAATTTTGAGCTGCTGCGCAATCTTTCTGTATTGCAAATGCTGCAATGCCCTTTACTGGCAGGATTGTCGCGTAAATCAACCATCTATAAAACCCTTGGTATTACAGCAGATGAAGCGTTGAACGGAACAACGGTAATGCATACCATTGCACTAATGAATGGCGCGAATATTCTGCGCGTGCACGATGTAAAGGAAGCTATAGAAGCGGTGAAGCTGGTGGAGGCAATGAAGAATACTTAATGACACGAATTTTAAAACACGAATTCCACGAATTAGTCCATTACGGGAAAATTCGTGGAATTCGTGTTTTAAAATTCGTGTTATGGAAACTATCTTCTTCTCGTAGTAGTGTCTGAATTCTGAAGATCGCGCTCAGGAATGAACGGCTGCTGCGGCTCCTCTTTAGGCGCATCTTTAACATCCACGATCTCGATATCGAACATCAATGGCTGATGCGGCTGTCCGCCGGGACCAGGCTGCTCACCATAAGCCAATTCAGCGGGAATGTACATAACGAACTTGCTGCCTTTTTTGATCATTGGGAATGCTTCATCCCAGGCCCTGATCACAGCGGACCGTCCTACAACAAATTCAATGGGTGGAGGTCCGCCTGGCTCCATATTGGTCTCAAATACTTTCTCGGAAGGAATAAGCTTACCCCTGTAACGTACCGATACCAGTTTGCCGGTATCCGCTTCAGGTCCATCGCCCACGGTTTTCATATCGATATAACTGCCAAGCGGCGTTTTCATCAGGTTGGCTTTTTTATTGGCCATGTAAGTGTCAAATGATTTTGCCTGAATATCTTTTTGCTTATTGTATTCAGTGGTGCGGTCTGCGGTAGCAGCTTCCGCATTATCAAAAATGTCGAGCACCTTAAATGTCAGCGTGATCTTATCTTCTCTTTTCATATAAGGAGGCAGACCGAATTTTTTCTGAACACTGTCGCCAACCATCACAACCATGATGCTGTCGCCTTTCTTCATCGTCATAAATAACTCTGCTGCATTATATACAGGCCCTACACTGTCAACCATGGCATAAGCCGGAACGCCGCCATAAGTTTCCTGCAGCAGGGAATCTCTTACTTTTTGCCTGAAATTGAATTTCAGTATTTGTCCTTTTTTAGCAACGGGACCTTTCCCTTCTGTAACCACTTTATAAACAAGCCCGCTTTTGGTTTTTTTGTGATTGTCAGAGCAGGAAGCAAACAGCGCTGCAGCAACAACCAGGAACAACATTCTTTTTTGCATTGTATAAAATTATTGTAGTTGTGACGAATTTTCTTTTACCGCATTGATAAATCTTTGTACCGTTTGATCAAGGCTATCTGTACTGTGACCGCCCGCAGCATTAAAA
>JBAVMD010000542.1:0-2255 GCA_049689695.1 Chitinophagaceae bacterium
GGTCCAAGCAGGGCGGTGATGCTTACCGGGAAATACAGTCATATCAATGGCTTCAAAGACAATCATAGCACGTTCGACAGCAGCCAGCAAACGGTTGCTAAGCTTTTACATAATGCCGGTTATCAAACTGCCGTTATCGGTAAATGGCATCTTATTTCTGAACCGCAAGGTTTCGATTATTGGAATATCGTGCGGGGGCAGGGTGATTATTACAATCCCGATTTTATTGAAAATGGTATCCGCAAAAGAATCCCGGGGTATGTTACCAATCTTACCACTGATTTTTGCATCAATTGGCTGGACAAGAGAGATAAAAGCAAACCTTTCTTCCTGATGTACCAGCAAAAAGCGCCGCATCGAAACTGGATGCCGGAAGAAAAATATTATCATCTATTTGATAGTGTTCAGTTCCCTGTTCCTGCCAATTATTTTGATGATTACAATACAAGAACAACTGCAGCACGTTCGCAGGAAATGGAAATTGCCCGTGATATGCACCCTGCGTACGACCTCAAACTTTTTTTTGATTTACCTAAAGAACAGCAAAAAGGGTTAGCAGCCAATTGGCAGGTCATTTATAACCGCTTCACTCCTGAACAAAAGATGAAATGGGAAGAAGCTTACAAACCAGTAATCGATTCATTTAACAAAGCAAATCTTTCCGGCAAAGATCTGGCGATCTGGAAATACCAACGCTATATGAAAGATTACCTGCGCTGTGTTCAAAGTATTGATGACAATGTGGGCCGCTTAATGGATTACCTGAAAGCAAATGGTTTGGATAAGAACACCATTATCATTTATACATCAGACCAGGGTTTTTTTCTTGGCGAACACGGCTGGTTCGACAAGCGATGGATGTATGAAGAATCCTTTCGTACGCCGCTGATCGTAAAATGGCCGGGGGTTACTAACCAGAAAGTGAAAACAGAAAGCATGGTGCAGAACCTTGACTTTGCCGAAACCATTTTAGATATGGCAGGCCTGCCCATTCCGTATGACATGCAGGGCAAAAGCTTTGTGCCGGTATTGAAAGGAAAACAGAAAGGTAATGTGCACGAGGCATTGTATTATCATTTTTATGAGAACCAGGAACATAAAGTAGCTAAGCACATTGGCGTACGCACCAGCCGTTATAAGCTGATTTACTTTTACGAAAAAAATGAATGGGAACTGTATGACCTGCAAAAGGATAACATGGAAATGAATAATGTTTATGATAATCCTTCTTATAGCAATGTGAAAAAGATGATGAAAAAAGAATTGAAGCAGTTAAAAGATAAATACAAAGATCCCGAACCGGTCAGGATGGAAGATTAGGTATATACCGCACGTTGATTATATTTGAAAAATGATGAAAAAAATTCCAGTCTTTATATCGGTCGCGCTATTTGTTGCAGTGCTGATCACCGCATATAAGAATCCCTCGCAGCAAAAAGAAGCTGCTGTTAGTAATAAAAAAGATTCGATCAGGACCGGCGCTGATCAAACAGAAAAATATTTGCCTTATCTGAAAGGAAAGCGTGTAGCCATTTTAGCTAATCAGACTTCCATCATAGGCAACAGGCATTTGGTAGACAGCCTGCAATCGCGCGGCGTGAACATCGTAAAAGTTTTCGGACCCGAACATGGTTTTCGTGGCAATGCGAGTGCGGGTACGCAGGTGGCTGATGAGAAAGATCAAAAAACAGGCATACCCATCATTTCTTTATATGGAAAAAAGAATAAGCCAACCAAAGAAGACCTGGCAGATGTAGATATTATGATCTACGACGTTCAGGATGTTGGTGTTCGCTTTTATACCAATATCAATGCGCTGTCGAGACTGATGGAAGCCTGTGCGGACAGTAAAAAAGAACTGATGATCCTTGACCGTCCCAATCCCAACGCTTATCTGATAGACGGGCCGATACTGGATATGAAATATAAATCAGGGATAGGCATGTTTCCTATCCCCATGTCGCACGGACTAACTGTAGCGGAGTTTGCAAAGATGGCAAATGGCGAAGGATGGCTGACGAACAAGGTAAAATGTCCGCTGAAAATTATACCGGTTGCCAATTACAATCACAGCATGTATTATACGCTGCCGGTAAAACCATCGCCCAATCTTAATACACAGCAGTCGATCATGTTGTATCCATCCACCTGTATGTTTGAAGGAGTGTATGTAAATCATGGACGCGGCACTTATTATCCTTTTACGGTTATCGGGGCGCCCTATTTCAAAGACAAATATTCGTTCTCCTATACTC
>JBAVMD010000543.1:0-3197 GCA_049689695.1 Chitinophagaceae bacterium
CATCATTTCCTTCCTGTCAGACCTGCGGCAAAAGAACATCAGCATAAAGCTCAACGGCGATGATCTTAAAGTAAGCGGATTGAAGAAAGATACTTCGCCCGACATCATAGACCAACTGAAGCGGAACAAGGCTGAGTTACTGAGCTTTCTGCGCAGATCGGAAGAAACTACGTGGACAGGCATTCCCATTGCTCCGGCTATGGAGGTTTATCCCATATCCAATGCACAAAGGCAACTGTGGCTCATGGACCAAACGGCAGACGTAGGCCCCGCTTATAATTTATTTTTTAAACAGGAGTGGAACAACATATTGGACATAGCCGTACTGGAACATGCTGTGCAGTTCCTGTTGCAACGGCATGAAATCCTCCGTACCGTGTTCACCGATATTTCCGGAGAGATAAGGCAGAAAGTGCTAAGCATACAGGAAACCGGTTTTGAACTAAGAAAGGTTGTTTACAACGGAGATAATGTTGATGGATTCCTTCACAACCAGGAAAGAACTGAAGCTTCTTATATATTCAATCTTCGTACAGGTCCACTCTTTCGCATGCAGGTTGTAAGCTTTAGCGAAAAAGAACATGTGCTGCTTTTTACAATGCATCATATTATATCCGATGGATGGTCCGTGCAACTGCTGTTGCAGGAATTGTCTTCCAGTTACATCGATATCAAAAACAATCAGCTTCCTTCTATCGATCCGCTTGCCGTGCAATACAAAGATTTTGCCTGTTGGCAACAGCTTCCTGCAACGCAGCGCGATTTGAAAAAACATCGCGCTTACTGGCTTTCAGTGCTTGCGGGGGAGAGGGCGCAGATCGATCTTCCGGCAGACAAACGCAGGCCATCTGTAAAAACTTATGCCGGCAAGCAGGTGCGGGCTAAAATATCACTGGATGTATTGCAACAGATCAATGAGCTCTGCCAGCGATACAATTGCAGGATATTCAGTTTGATGACCGCTGTTCTTAAAACACTGGTGTATCGTTACACGAATGAAACAGATATTCTGGCAGGCATGCCTGTATCGGGCAGAATATATCCCGAGCTGCAAAACCAGATCGGCTACTATGTGAACATGGTAGTGATGCGTACCAATATGCAGGCTGCGCATTCTTTTGAACAACTCGTGCTGCAAACAGAGCAGAACATGCACCACGCTTACGAGCACCAGGAATATCCTTTCGATCAATTGTTAGATGACCTTGACATCCGTCACGATGCAAGCCGTTCTCCCTTGTTCGACCTGATGATCACTTACGATAAAAAATCTACTTTTTTATTCGACCAGCTTGTACCCGACGAGGCGCCGATGTCAATCAGCAAGTTCGACCTCGAAACTGATTTCATAGAATACAGCGATGGCATGTTGTTAGGGTTCACTTACAATATGGCGCTGTTCTCAAAAGAAAGGATCGAGCGCATGGCGCAGCATTTTATATACCTGCTGCTGAATGTACTGAACGATCCCGCTGCATCGCTTGACTCTTTCAGCTATGTTCCGGCCGAAGAAGGACTGCAGCTGGAAACATTTAATTATACCGATGCATGGTATCCGCATGATAAAACGGTAATGGAATTACTGGAGCAGCAGGTTGAACGTACGCCACGAGCGCTGGCGCTGATGTTCGAGAATACTGCTATATCGTACCGCAGCTTCAATGAAAGCATTAATCGCGCGGCGCATTATTTGCGCGATGTGCATTCTGTTAAGCCCGGTGATAAAATAGGAGTGATGATGGACAGAAGCGAGCGCATGGTGCTTGCTATTTACGCAATTATAAAATCGGGCGGCGCTTATGTACCTATAGATCCTTCATACCCGCTTCAACGCCGGCTGTACATGGTGCAGGACAGCGAAGTGAAGCTGGTGATCACAGATGAAAATACCAGCGAATTGCCGGATTGCATTATTGTGAACTGGTGTGCAATCCCATTCGAAAATTATTCCGGAGAAAATCCGGCTATCGTGAATGGGCCTACTGATCCTGTTTACATGATCTATACATCAGGATCGACGGGTAACCCGAAAGGTGTGCTGATACAGCATCATTCACTCATTAATCTTTGTTATTGGTCTACCGATCTTATTTACAGGCCCGCAGGTCGTGCACTGAATGTAATGCTCAATGGCACCATCAGCTTCGACGCCTCTGTTGAAATATTATTTCCTCCATTGCTGAACGGCTCATCTCTACAGGTAGTTCCGCAACAGGTAAAAGACAATCCTGACGAGTTGCTCAATAGAATATTGGAATCAGGCATTGAAGTACTCGACCTCATTCCTTCTCACATGCACTTATTGCTGCAGGTGGCGCAGGCGAATGGTATAAAGCCAGCCTCTGTGTTGTACGTGCTTACCGGCGGTGAATTATTGCAACAGGAAACCTGCGATCTTTTCTTTTCTGTAATGCCCGGCGCAAGTATAGTGAACGGGTATGGCCCTACCGAAGCCTGCGTAAATACAACCTGTTGCCTGCTTGACATCGGTACAGGAGAAAAACCCAATTGCATTGGTGCGCCGCTTCCCAACATGCGCGTACATATTTTGGATAAGCAGCAGCGCGAAGCCGGCATTGGTATCTGGGGCGAGCTTTTTATTGCGGGCGTTGGGCTTGCTAAAGGCTACTGGAAACGCGAAGCGCTCACGAATGAAAAATTTATACTGCACCCGCAGTTCGGGCGCATCTATCAAAGCGGCGATGTTGCGCGCTGGAACGAACAGGGAGAGATTGAATTTGCGGGGCGGTCAGACAACCAGGTGAAGATCCGCGGTTTTCGCATAGAGATGGGCGAGATAGAATCTGCTATTCAATCTTTCCATTTAGTGTCTGAGGCCGTGGTGATGATCAATGAAAATGGAACTGACAGAAAAATAGCCGCTGCAATAGTATGGCGCGACGGGAAGGAAGCGCTTCAATCGCTTCGTACTTACCTGGCAGAAGTGCTGCCAAAATATATGGTGCCGGAACAGTTCATAAGCGTTGGCCGCATTCCACGAATCGGTAGCGGAAAGCTCGACAGGCGCGCACTGGAACAGGACAATGAAAATGTTGCTGCAACAGGGGTGAATGCTTACATAGGCGTACAAAATAAAAATGAAGAGCGCTTGCTGATAATATGGGAAGAACTGCTGGATACGCGAAACATTGATGTAACCGATAACTTCTTTGAGTTGGGTGGCCATTCTCTTAAAG
>JBAVMD010000544.1:0-1746 GCA_049689695.1 Chitinophagaceae bacterium
ACATAATACCCTGCATAATGCAGGTCGATGTATTTAAGCAGGTATACTGCGTTACTTTTTATTTCCCTGTTGAATCCATGTTTGATGTAATTCTTTTTGGGCATGCGCGCAAACAGGATTGTAACAAGGCCAACTGCAAAAGCTGCACAAGCTATCAGGCTGAGGAAACGGTTTCTGAAATTTGCCACGGTATAAATGCTGAGTTTATAAGTAAGAAAAAAGAAAGCGATTGATTGAATATTCAATCGCTTTCTTACAGGCTAGAGTTGGTATAATGGCGTATTACAAACGTCTTGCTGACCAAAGCTCAACCGCTGAAGTTGTGGCGTGCCGGAACCCGATTGAAGGCATGGTACTGTTCCCCCGGAGCAATCTCTTTTGTATACACATTTTTCTCCTACCGGCTGGGAGTTATCAAACACGTGACCGGGTTGATAAGCTCTTTTAGTAGAGGCAAATGCACTGCCAATAGCTGCTGCAAAAATCAGCGCAGCGAATGCCATCTTTCTTCTGTTCATAAAATTTAGTTTAAATGTTTCGCCTACTCTGTTACAGGTTTTCGGCTTGTCCCTGTTATTGCAATAAGTATTTATAAGCTTTGAGCTTCGAGCTATGAGCTGTGAGCAATGAGTGGCGTTCGTTCTGCATGCCTGATACTTTGCCCTGGATGTATTAACACGCCAATTATTCCGAGCGCAACAAAAAAAATGTTGAACAGCAGGTGTTGGTTCCAATTGAATTTTTCCAGGATGCCGCCGCATGAACAAGGCACATGATCACTGAATCGTGTAAGTATAAAAATGTAAGCGGAGAAGATCAGCATTAAGGTAAATGAAGCATATAATGCTTTCAGCCTGACTTGTGGTATAAGAAGCATGATCGAAATAATGATCTCTGAAGCTGGAACAAGCCAGGCTACCCAACCGGCAAAAGCTGCAAGCATAGGCGATTGCCTTAACTGCATTGCGAATTGTCCATAATCAAAAAGCTTGCTGAAGGCTGCATATATAAACAGCAGGATAAACAAAGCTGAAATAACTTCAACTATTGCAGTTTTTTTCATATATAAGGTTTGTGCGCCAAAAGCAAGGTAGAGCAAAAAATATCCGGTTTTAACCAAACCAATTCCGGTTTCAGACATTTTCAATTACCATTTATTCCTCCACTCAAAAGGCGTCATGCTGAACTTTTTTTTGAATGCATCAAAGAAGGTGCCCTGCTTATATCCCAGTTCCCTTACGATCTGCTTCACAGGTTTTTTGCTGTTTTTCAACTCATCTGCGGCTTTTTCTATCCGCCGCTCTTTCCAGAATTCCTTTGGCGACTGGCCAAAAACCTTTGTAAAATATTTATTGAGCTTGCTGGTACTGATGGCGAGGCTTTTTGCTATGATGCTCAATTCAGGTGCGTGAACGAGGTCGGCTTCCAGCAATGCTTTTGCCTGGTACATTTTAGCAATGTCCGGTGAAATATGCTCTTGCCTGTTCCACCTGCTTTTGCTGGCATCATTAAACAGCAACAGCAGCAGGTTGCGGGCATAATTGCCGGCATAAATCAATATTATTTCCTTGTCGTATGCATACTTCAAAATGCGGTCGGTGATCTCCCGTACTTCCTTGTTAAAAGGATATGAACCTGGCAAGAGCATGGCATGTTCACCTGCCTGCATTTTTTTAGTAAAGGCTGCCAACTGGGGAAAGTATGACTGTATTGAATAGAAAATTTCTTCCTGGTATTGCACAGTAA
>JBAVMD010000545.1:0-3319 GCA_049689695.1 Chitinophagaceae bacterium
CTGCTCATCTGGATCATCGAGAACCTTATCCTGTTTAAGATAGTTCTGTTCAGTCCCGTGTTCCGGATCAGCTATTCCTTCCTGCTGGTTGTGCTCAGCATTAATGAGATCAATTACCTTATCACACATGAGAACCGCCATTTGTTCAGGAACGCCCGTTTTTTGATCTGCATCGCGTTCATTATTTATTTCCTGTTCCAGATTTTGTTCGAAGGTTCTTTATACATTGTTACAAATACCGATGTTTCCAATAAGATCATTTTACTTTCGATAGGAATTAACGCCCTGGCGAATATTTTTTATGCAGCAGCCATGTGGTTCATTCCGGAAAATATGTTCGATTTTAAAAAGACCATGGCCACGCTGCAAAAGCAAACCAGTCCTGAGAATGCAGACAATCCCACGCAGTGACCAATATGTTTTAAAATGGGTAGCAACATATTCTATATTACTCTGATCCAGGGGCTGTTGATAGGACTTATCATCCTTTTCTTCATCATCTCCATTGTGCGCTATCACCGCCGCTACATCAGGCTGCAGCGCGAACGGATCTTTGCAGAGATCACCATCCAGGAAAATGAGCGCCGCCGCATTGCCAGCGACCTGCACGATAGCCTTGGGCCTTTGCTATCATCCGTAAAGCTGCAGATCAACAGCATTACTGTGCATGACGGAACAGACCAGCAGATCATCAATAAAGCCGGGCGCCACCTGGACGAGATCATCGCCAGCATTCGCGAAATTTCTTACAACCTGCTGCCAAATACACTTCAACGCAAAGGCCTGACCGAAGCCGTACGGGAATTTATAGGCCATATCAACAGCAAGCATGTTCTCAATATCCGGTTCTACCAGGTAAAGCAGATCATAATACCGCCCGAAAAGGAGATCCATCTTTTCCGGATGATCCAGGAAATAGTACAGAATACCCTGAAACATGCAAAAGCAAAAGATCTGCAAATTGCATTAGGCGAAGAGAACCGGAACGTTTTAATTTTGACGAAGGATGATGGAATTGGTTTCGATATCGAAAAAGCGAGAAAAGAGACCACTGGCCTGGGATTGAAAAGCATCGAAAGCAGGGCTGAAATACTGCAGGGTGTCATCAATATGGAATCCATACCCGGCCAGGGAACCAATTACTTCGTAAAAATTCCGCTCTGACAGGCTATGCATGACAATATCCGGCTCGTGATTGCAGACGATCATGAAATTTTTCGCGATGGACTTGCATTGATGCTTTCCAGGCAACAGGATGTTGTGTTGGCCGGGCAGGCTGAGAACGGCCGCCAATTGCTGGAGCTTGTGGCTGACGTGCAGCCGGATATCGTTATGACGGATATTAAAATGCCGATCATGGATGGCATTGAGGCTACCAAGCTTTTGCTGCAACAGTATCCTGAGCTCAAGATCATCGCTCTTTCCATGTTCGATGAAGAGAACCTGATAGTAGACATGCTGGAGGCCGGCGCTAAAGGTTATTTACTGAAAAATGCCGACAAGCAGGAAATATTGGACGCCATCAGCAATGTATTTGAGAACAGGACATATTATTGCAGGCATACTTCGGCACGCCTTGCGTCAATGATCGTAAAAAGTAAATTCAATCCGTATAAAAAAGCAGAGCCGGTCAGCTTTAATGACCGCGAGAAAGAGATCATCCGCATGATCTGCCAGCAATGCACCACGCAGGAAATAGGCGAACGTTTATTCCTCAGCAAACGTACGGTAGAAGGTTATCGCACCAAGATCCTCGAAAAAATGAATGTAAAGAATACAGCGGGCGTGGTCATCTTTGCGCTGAGGCATCATATTATTACGGAGCAGGAGTTGATGTGAACGGAGGTTGGAAGTTGGATGTTTTAGCATGAGTCGTTGAAAAAGGAAGCTAAGGGGAACGCGGATCATCAGGATCTTTTATGATTTATTAAGATTAGTTGCTGCAATCAGATAAGCGCTCAAATGTTTACGCACAATCCTGACAAATCATAAAAAATCCTGATGATCCGCGTTCCCCGTTCCTTCACAGAATATGAATTCACTATTTCGAAGAACCTCCAACCTCGAACTTCCAACCTCCAACTGTTCTCCTGTTATTTTTCAAGATTAAACAAGCTGTCTACAAACTCATGCTTGTCAAACACCAGCAAATCATCCATTTTTTCTCCTACGCCAATAAATTTTACCGGGATCTTGAACTGGCTGGCAATGGCCAGCACAACGCCGCCTTTTGCGGTGCCGTCAAGTTTGGTGATAGCAAGAGCGGAAACATCGGTAGCGGCGGTAAACTGGCGGGCCTGCTCCAATGCATTCTGGCCCGTTGAGCCGTCCAACACAAGCAATACCTCATGTGGCGCATCAGGAATTACTTTCTGGACCACTCGTTTGATCTTTCCCAATTCTTCCATCAGGTAGGCCTTATTGTGCAGGCGGCCTGCTGTGTCTATCAGGATAACATCAACATTTCGGGCTACGCCGCTTTGAACCGTATCAAATGCCACAGCGGCGGGGTCAGATCCCATTGGCTGCTTCACAATGGGTACGCCTGCCCGTTCGCTCCAGATGGTGAGCTGGTCAACAGCCGCAGCGCGGAAGGTATCAGCAGCTCCTAATAAAACTGACTTACCGGCTTTTTTAAAATTATGCGCCAGCTTTCCAATGGTAGTGGTTTTGCCTACGCCATTAACGCCTACAACGAGAACAACGAAGGGTTTTGCCGGAAGATCGGATTGAAAAGAGTATGTGGAAGACTCGGGAGCATCCACCAAAACATTCTCAATTTCATTTTGAAGTATCTTATTAAGTTCACTGGAATTCAAATATTTATCCTGCGCTACGCGCTTCTCGATCTGTTGTATAATTTGTACCGTAGTATCGATGCCTACATCCGCGCTTACAAGAGCTTCTTCCAACTCGTCAAGCACTTCTTCATCCACAGTGCTCTTACCCGCTATGGCCTTGGTTATTTTCGAAAGAAATCCTTCCTTGGTTTTCTGTAAACCGGCGTCAAGCGTCTCCTTCTCTTTTTTACCAAATAACTTTCCGAAGAAGCTCATTGTTAGTTGTTTAAATTTTTAAATTGTGAGGCGTGAGTAGTGAGTGGGATTATCAGTTTATCAATTATTTTCAGCAAGCCTTCTTCGTCACTCGCCATTCCCTGCTGACCACTCCCTACTCACCACTTTCCATTCCCTACTCGCCCTCCCTCCGCTCTGTAAACAACAAAAGCCGTTCCCTACAGGAAACAGCTTTTGGAAGTTTTGTAATGCATATAATTATTTAGCGAGGTATTCTTTGATCTTGTCCTTGTGTATAATGG
>JBAVMD010000546.1:0-2390 GCA_049689695.1 Chitinophagaceae bacterium
GTGCCAAGATCATAGGTTCGATAATCAGAAGGTGGTACCGGTGACCTGTAACCGGGAATGGTGATGTTCTGTTTGGAATAATATGCATTGAACACCGGCCCCGCAAATAAGGAAACATACTTGCCCAGCTTTATATTCAGGTTCAAATGCGCCTTACTTAAGATATTGGCATAATCCCACGAACCTAAATAAAGATGCTGCGCCGTGAGTTCAGGATTGATAGAGAAAGTTTTTCCCAAACGCAGTTCACTTCCAAGCCCGTAGCCGAAAGTGAACACCTGCTGGCTGTCGCCGGGATTAAATCCCGCCTGCAGGATATTGTATAATTTCCTGCTGCCTGTTTTGAAAGCCCCGTTCAGGTATACCACTTCGTCTGAGTAAAAAGAGAGCTTATGGTAACCTTTCAATACAATATTAATAAGGCCAATGCCAAAACCGTCCAGCGTGTCAGAAATATTGATGAGCCCTATCTGCACGCCCTTCATTTTTTTGGCGTAATTGAAAATGCCTGCTACCTGCACGCCGTCTGTTTCCCTAAAGCTGATGTTGCCAACGCCAGCTATCTGCGCGCCTTTTACCCGGTTGTTTACAAAATTGGCAACGCCTCCCAGTTGCAGGCCTTTCAGGCTGTCTGCAACATGATTATATATACCGCCCAACTGCCAGCCTGCAAAATTTCCCTTAACGAAATTGTTTATACCGGCAACCTGCACACCATGCACGGTATCGAGCACAGTATTATTAATGCCCGCAACCTGGAAACCTTTTACATACCCGCCCACCATATTGAAGAGGCCTGCAATTTGCACATACTGCACATTCTTTTTATCGATATTGAACAAGCCGCCTAATTCAAGGCCATTTACACCTCCATTATAACCACCGAAAACATTGAACGAAAAATTGTTGACCACCTGTGCGCTTAACTTTCCATGCGTCCCAAGCCCCGGCGTGAGCGATAACTGGAAAGGGCGGCTGGTAAAGAATTTGCGCAGGTTAAGACTTTGAATGCGCTGTTGTGAAGAAAGCAGGAATTTGCCCATGGCGGTGCGTTCCACCTTAATAGAATCGGTTTTGGTGTAAGTATATTCAGTAATGGTAGAATAAGTTTGTACACGCACCTTGAGCTGCTCCGGCGCAAAATAATCTTCAGGACTGATAATAGTAACTGTTCCGGTTGAAACCGGTACAATGGTAACAGTGATCTGCTGGTTATAGCCGGGATCAATGTAAACCGTAGTGTCTTCATAGAACTCCTTGCTCACCGTTAAAGCGGCTGTCTTCTTTTTTTGTTTCAGTGGAAGCCTGAAATAACCCTGCGCATTGGTAAGCGTGGAAGCCAGCAGGCTCTTTTCATAAATGCTCGCATTTTGCACCTGCAGCCCGGTGTTATCGTCCAGCACATAGCCGCTTACAACATAAAATTTGTCTTCGGTAATTGCTTTATTGGTCACCAGTGTGATGCTGATAGGAGCTTTTCGGATGATGATGTAATTGCCTGTTTCCCTGAATTCGTAATTATCAGGCAACAGCATGTCGAGCACTTGTTTCACCGTTTTATTGGAAGCTGATAAACTTACAAGGCTGTCTCTTTTGATGATATTTCCATTGTAGGAAAAATAGAAATTGCCTTTATTGCTTAATATCTCCAGCACATTGTCCAGCCGCTGGCGGCTTACTTCAAGCGAAATGTTTTTATTGAGCAGGTTTTGTGTGAACGCAAGACCGCTGATGAAAATAAAAAGTAAAGTGGCGAGTAAATGTTTGCTGCTGAAGGTTATCATACGTCCGTTCCTTGTTATCTTAAAATAATCTTGTCGCCTGTTTTTGTTACTGAAATATTCAGTGTTAAGCGCACGATCTCGAGTATCCTGTCCAGCGATTCGTTATTGAATGTGGTGGTGATAGGAATGTTTCTTAATTCCGGCCGGCCAATCTCTATATGCGCATCGTACGCGTCATTCAGCGCCTGTACCAATTTCCAGAGAGGCGTGTTGTCACATACAAATTGTTTTGTGCTGTAATAGTTGTACAACTTATCCTGTTGTTTTTCTTTCGTCAGGAGAGTATCCTGCGCATGCACTACCAGTTTTTCACCTGGCCTGAGCTCTATTGAACTGTTCCTGTGGCTGACCTCCACAATACCCGTTTCTACGATCACTTCGGTAGCATTGTTATCATTGCGAACATTGAAAGAAGTGCCGATCACTTTTATAGTAACATCGTTCGATTGAATAATAAAAGGCTTTTTACTGTCAGGCGTAACTTTAAAGAATGCTTCTCCCTGTAGCGCTACGCTTCGTTTATCCCCTTTAAATTTATTGGGATAGGAGAGTGAGGTTTTTTTATTGAGCGTAACAACAGAACCATCTGAGAGGGTATCGGTAAGG
>JBAVMD010000547.1:0-17955 GCA_049689695.1 Chitinophagaceae bacterium
ATAAAGTGACTACTCCGTTCTTTATAGCAAACAAGGCCAGGCCCACCCTGCTCTTCACATCCAGCTTGTCAAAAAGATGATCTCGTAAAGAATCAACTCCTCTTGGGTTCAGTTTCATTTCAAGCGCTATTTCCTTGTACGTCATTTCTGAACAGGCGAGGTGTAAAAATTGCAGTTCCTGTTTATTAAGCATAGCTTTTTCCAGTAGTGGGTTATCTTCTTTTCCCAGCCTGAAGAGGTTAGCAAGCTTACCGGAAGTGTAATTAGAAGAATAATACCCGCTTTTCATGACTGTCTCAATTGCCAGTTCCAATTCACCGGGATGGATATCCTTTTTTAAAAAACCTCTTACTCCTGCTTGTAGTAATCTTATTAGCAGGAGTTCTGAATCATACATCGTCAGCATTAAGATGTTTATATCTGGTTTATTTTTTTTAAACCAAATAGCAGTATCATATCCATCCATAGTGGGCATATTCAGATCAAGAAGGACCACATCCGGAGGCGATTCCTTTTGAACAAAATTTAATAATTCACTTCCGTCGCTAAATTGGCAAATGACTTTACAGTTTTCAAAGCCATCAATCAGTGATGCCAATGCATTTCTAAGTAAAACGTGGTCGTCTGCAAGCGCCACTTTTATAGGTTGTTTATTTTTCATTTTTTTCGAGTGGAACGGTGATACATATGGTAGTCCCTGAACTGTCGCTTATGATATTGCAGGTCCCATTTAACATCTTGGTCCTCTTTTTTATGTTGCTCAATCCAGTCATTATTTTGATAGACTTCGCCTTCTCTATTTCTTCATAATTAATTCCAATACCATCATCTTTAATTTTAAGCTGAATAAATGTGACCGTATAATTCAAGTAGACTGTAATTGAATTTGCCTTCGCATGTTTAATGATGTTATTTAGAGCTTCTTGAAAAATCCTGTATAAAAGCAATTCTTTTTGGGAATTCATGAATATAGGCTGACCATCAATTTCGAGACCGATAGCAAACCTGCCAGATTTTTTTAATTTGTCTAATTTAATTTGAAGAACATTTAATAACCCATGGCTACATATCGCATCCGAATTAAGGCCTTTTGAAATGTCGCTTAGGTCAATAATTGCCTGGCTTATTAGCTCTATTGACGATGCAACTGTAATTGATGTGTTCTTGGCTGTATTTAAATTCAATGAATTTAAATGTAGCTTAACAAGTGTAAGAGATAGGCCAATATTATCATGAATCTCTCTCGATATATTTTGGAACGTTTCTTCCTGTATCTCTAATAGTGCTTGCGAGAGATGTTCGTTAAAAAGAATCCTTTTTTTTTGATACAAATAAAATATAATGGCAATTGTTGCCATTAATAATACAATTAAAAAGGTAGTCGTTATTAAAAAAATTATAATTTGGTTATTGCTGGTTTGCATAAAAATGCTTTGGAAATGAATACAAATAATAAGCAGTAGAACACATAGTTTAAAATATATATTTGCTTTTGTAAGTTAATCATGTTTTCATGTAAATAATTTTCCAATAAATAAAATGGAAGAGTACAAATTACCATGAATAAATAACCTGTTACTATCCAAAAGGATGGTTCTTCCGATAAGTTTACAAGTGGCGGACTAGTGAAAATTTCATGAAAATAAAAAATGCATGGAATGGCTATACAAAGTGAATTTAGAATGGTTAACTCTGAAGCGACTATTGTAATAAATTTTGTTTTGATAAATATATATAACATGAAAATTAAAAACATATACATTAAAAAATGCATGACCACTCTGAATCCTTTCTTTCGTATAAGTTGAAATAACAGATTATAAATGATCATGTATTCTGTTATGATAAAAGCATGAACAGTAATATTTGATAGCTCTATTGCAAATCGAGGTTCGTAAATTATACATAGAAAGGTTATTGAAGTCTGCAAAAATGATGCAGCCGCATAGATAGTAAATAGTCGTAAATATTTATGTTTATGTTTATGATAGTATCCAATCAGCGCAGTTCCGAAACTTGCCAATAATAGAAGACCGGAAATATAATATGTTTCCGAAAGAAATTTTATTAACGTGTTCATGATTATTATGTATGTAAAATTGTTATTTGGAATTTATGCCTGTATAGTTAATTTTAGAAGGCTCGCACATGTATGCTCTTATTATTAGCAAAAAAAATATGCAGTATGATAAATATATCATTGATTGTAAATTATTGTAGAGTGCCATGTTTTTCGTGAAGAAATAATCTTGAATTAGTATATATGGAAATGTAGTAGCAATAAAAAATGAAAGGCCTGTTATAATCCAAAATAGTGGTTCAATTGATGGATCAGAAGGCGAGCATTTAATTATCCTATAATAATAAAATATGCAGGGAAATAATAGTATGCTTGATTCTACTATATACATTGCGGTTAAAGATTGGATATTTAATTCACCATAGGATAGTAAATAGCATCCATATACTATGATTCCTGATAGAAGCAATTTTAAAACCTTTCGCGGGTATTTATCTGTAATTAGTGTAAGAAAAAGTTGAATGAAGATTGATGCCTCAAGTACGTTAAAGATTATTATTGTTACATCGTTGATGCTATTTAAGAAATCCCTTTCGGAACGAACGCAATCAAGGTATGTAAAAAAATAAAATAAAGATTGCAAGATTGAAAACCCCAAGTATACAGGTATATACTTTAAATTTGGAAACTTCTTTCTTTTTGCAACTGCCAATCGAATAGCAATAATTCCAAGCAGAAACAGGATTAGAGAACTATAATAGTTATCCTCTAAGAAAATAATTAAATCTCCCATAGTTTAAGGTTTACCGATAAGTAAGCATACAGGCGGACACTATGCTTACTCTTTCGTATTGTTAAAGTACGACACTATCGTTTCGATTCCATGAGAAAAACACCATAAAAAACGGGGAAAAAAACCTTGGAAATGTGAGCTGAACGCGTTATAGGGTCCTGATAAGACATAGTCCCGAGATGGGAAAGTATAGGCAGTAGGGTACAGATGAAAAAAGCATGGATTACAATTCCTAGGTGACCGGCTTTTTGGAAAGGTGGTCTCATTTGCTCCATTGCCTATTGCGCCGAACGTTTTTACAATCACCATATCAACCGGATGAGAAGAGAAGTAGTTTTCTCTTTTACGTTAGGTGATTGGTCGCAAAGACTAAACTTATTGGTTATTTTTTTATAGTGTTACTATACCCGTTTTGATAGCATAAAGTACAAGCCCAGTCCTTGAACTCACCCCGATCTTTTCAAATAGAGCATCCCGGTAACCATCCACAGTTCTTGAGCTTACACCCATATCTGCCGCGATTTGTTTATAAGTTTTGTCGGTGCATATCAATTTTAAGAACATCATTTCACGATCTGAAAAGGAGAGTATATCATGATTTTTATCTTCATTTTTTACATAATGAAAAATTTTGTTGCTTACCAATTCATTGATGTAAATGCCATGATCACGCACACTGTTTAAAGCTTTGCGGAATACATTCGTTTCACTGTCTTTTACAATATATCCTTTTGCACCACACCTCACCATTCTTATAATGGCAATTTCATCGTCCATTACACTGAGCGCAAGCACTTTTGTTTGAGGCAGATTATCGGTGATCCATTTGGCAGTTTCATACCCGTTCATAACGGGCATCTTAATATCCATAAGGACGATGTTCGGCGCTTGACGGGGTTTGAGTTGTTTGATGAAGTCTTCTCCATTCTTCGCTTCTAAAAGAACCTTATAGCCATCGAAAGAATTTACTAATGATGCCAGGCCATTTCTTAGCAGAACGTGGTCGTCGACCAATGCGATGTAAGTGGTATCCGGCATAGCTGGTATTTATTAAATAAACTGAGTTTGCTGTAAGATAAAACTCGTTCATTTAACCATACCTGACCCCCGTGTTTTCACGGGGGTGTAGGATGGTAAGCTGCATTGCCTGAAAAAGTGTTACTAACATCTATGAACGCCCAGCGCCCTGCGTATTTTTCATTCCCTTACCCGGTACGCTTACAAATATCCCTGCCAGCAACCCCAAAGTGGTACAGGCAACCGCCGTAATAAGCGTTGGCGCTTCGCGGGAATTTTTGGTGAGCCATGCGGCTAATACCCCGAGTATGATAATGATCACAACTGCACACAGACTGCCAACCAGGATGCGGTAAATTTTGTATTCCGGCTGTGGCGCTTCCTTAACCATTTTGCGGATGAAGCTTTCGGGATCGTGTTTGAACAGGTCAAGCAGACGCGAGTCAGTGCGCAGTTTTTCTTCGAGCTCCCGAATGGAGGTTATATGATCTTTGAATTCATCGGCCGATGGCTCTTCGATAATTCCACGTATGGTGGCTGCGGGATTTGACCTTATCTCATTTATGAATTCAGGGTGCGACCGATCTTCGATAAGTTCCAGTAATTGATAGAGAGAACGTATTTTAGTTTGAAACGGCATTCGTATTTTTTTTAATGGTTAGTTTCTGCCCAGGCCGGCAATTCCGGTGTTATTGGATCTGGTGAATCATATTCATACTTTTTAAGTACCTGTTTCCAGAAATTGTTCAGGGATGTCATATTGATATCGGTACGCGTAGAAGAAGCAGCAAAAGCCAGCGAAAGATTCTTATATCCCTTAAATGTGTATGGCGGGTTAGGCATTGTTGCAAGAACTCTATCGGCTTCCCTAAAATTGCCTTTGTCAATGTTTATCCGTCCAAAATCAAAATTGCAGTCTTCCAGCATATCAGAAAGGATCACCACTGAAATTCGCTGGTCTTTGTATTGCGCTGCCTGCTTTTTTAAGGAAGCTGCAACCATATCCAGCGCTTTTATAATGCAGGTACTTTTAGATATGGTATTCATGCGATTGCTTATCAGCAGGTCAAGCGTATCTTTTTGAGCATGAGCTTTTGCTTTCATTATTTTTCTCTGGCTTGGCTTCTGAACATTTTTAAGCAGGTCTGGAAATTCAAAGAAAGGACCTTCTAATTGCGGGGCATTGATGTCGTAGAACCTGATTTTGCATTTGGTGGCTGCCGACTGGTAAATGCTAATTGCATTTTGCCTGATGGTCTGCCTGCTTTTGTTGCCCTGGCTGGCAGAAAAATCACAAAGCACGTAACAAATGTCTGCCGGAATATCTTTAGTGTTGATCCAGTCGTTGCTTTTAGGGCGTTGAGTGTTTTCTGTGTTGCCTGCATTGGTGCAAGACGTAAGAACGAACAGGAAAAATATCAGGTAGTTAAGGTTGTTTTTCATTTAATTAAGTTTACCGATGTGATGGTTGATCTTCCTGGAGATGGCAATGTTTCTCCATTCGAGTATCTTGGTATAAAAATCTTCACCCCGCGTATATTTTTCTGGCTGCATGCCGCCAATGGCGTAGCCACGTTCATAAAAAGCCACGAGATAATCTTTGTATTCTTCTACTACTTTGCCTTCATCTCCAAGCCGTTCAGCTGCCGCCGCCAGATCTTCGGAATTTCCTTTTGATGCGGTATATTCCTTTACAGCCCGTAACAGTTTAGCCCGGCTGCTGTTGCATTTGCGTTTTGCTTCACGGATGCGCATCAGGTTTTGAAGATTATTCAGTGAATAGGAGAGGCATATTCCACCGATAAGCGGAAACAATACGGTAATTGCTATAAAAGCCATTCGGCTATAGCCTGTAATAACAAATTCGTTGTTTGCCGCAGCAGTTTCCAGGCGAAAGAATGCCAGTGATACAATTGCAGTCAGGGTTGACAAAAACAGCACTGTTTTCAAAGACGCTTTGATATAATGCTCTGCTTTGATATTAACGCGATCCTTGTCAAGTTGACCCATGCCATTTTCGTCAAGGAATTTTCTAAACGTCATCAGCCTGTTTGCATAAGGCGTTCCCACAAATTCATCATAGTATATTTTAATATAGATAGTACACAAAGCAATTCCTACCGAAGTGAAAGTTGTTTCCCAGTTGGAAGCAATTACATCCCAGAATTTTCCTTTAACGAAAAGCTCGCTGAAGCCTGAACCTTCGAGATCGAAGCCGGTCTGTACCAGCTTTAAAGCCAGCGGCATGTCGGCTATTATCAACGCCAACGCTACCACGAAATACAGCGCAAACAATAAAAATGAATGGCTGCGTGGAAAAAAGCGGTACTGATATTTTGCGTAATCGTAGTATGCCTGTTCACGTTGGTATAGCCGTTCGTCATCCTTCATGATATTTTCTTTGGATTTAAGGTCGGCATCCAGCGCGCCGATCTTTCCCCTTAATATCACGTAGATGTGCCTGAACATGGCCTGTGCAGTGGCCCGTGCTATATTCACAACATCCAACGTTACGCCAAGCGCTCCATCCCTTCGCCCCATTTCATACATGTATTTATGACTGGAGTTGATGCGCCTGTGCAACCCAAGTTTTACAACAATATCATCCAGCCCGTCTATTTTCTGTGAATATTCTTCGTAAGAATCATCTTCGTCCAACTTGCTGTTTGTTGCAGGCTGCTGTTTGTTGCCGGCAGTTTCTCCCGCTTCTGTGCGTAGTGATTGCTTCATCCCCGCGATCCCCGCTTTAACGGCCATAGTCATTTTTTTGGTTTGGCGGGAAAGCCTTGATAATAAACCATGCGTAGCCATGTTGTAGCATATTATGATTGTGAGGAGAAAAGATTTGCAGGAACCGGCTTGTCTGGAAAGCACGATTCGAAATAACCGGGCTTAGGTCCCATTCCGTTTTCACGATACCATATTCCGAGATGAAAACCGTCCATAAGGTCAGTTAAAATGCGGTCGTATGCATTTCTTGCTTTTTGCCGCCATTCGCTCCGTTCCCTGATAACCGTTTCAATTTCCGTTTGATGCGCAGCAATGTTCTTTCTGCTGAGCTCCAGTTCAGTTTCATACAGCCGTCGTTCGGTTTGCTTTGCTGTTTTATGATCACTGATGTTATCTTCGGCTTTCAGCAATTTTCGCTGGCCTTCACTGTATTCAAATTCTGCTGCTTTCAGTTCATCTACAATATGCGGGAAGTAATTTTTTTCCCAGGGTTCCATCAGCGTGATGGCTTTTACCGGAGTTGTTTCCACCTGTTCTTCCCTGGTAGCATTCTTTAATTTTTCTACCATGCGCTCAAAAAAGCTTTTCTCCCGGTATCGTCTTTTTTTAACCACAGCTTCAGGTGTATTTATCGTGGCTTTAAATGCCAGTTGGGTGAGCACGTGGCGTATGATATTGCCATGTTCGTCTTTTACGCGATTATGTACATCAGGCACTTCGGGTGCAGAACAATATGCAATGGCGTTGTTGAGCCAGCGCATTACTCTTTCCAGGTAACGGTTGGTCTCAATCAATCCGCGGTTGCGCACACTGTAAGCAAAAGACATGCTTCCCACTAGGCAAATACCTGTAAATAGTAATATAGCATACCGCGTTTGCTGATCGAGGGGTATAAGATTTTTAGCGCCTACTTTGTACGGTATCGCAACTATACAAAGGCTTAGTACAACAAACGAAACAAGTATCGCCACTAATTCCCAATTGCTCCTGAGCCAGTTGACCGGTACACCGGCTTCAGCATCATACCTTCTTAATAATCTCGGCTCAACAACTTTAATGATGTAGAGATAAATAAGACCTGCCAGTGAAATGGCTATTGCTGACCCTACTATCAGCCCTTCACTGCTGGCATTTATATTGTTGATGTCATTTTTAGTTGCGCTTTGTGATAAAGCCAGTAACACGAGTCCTGCAATAAGCACCCCGGGTATAAGCTGAAGCCAGAATGCGTACCAGTTATTACTTTTGATGCTTGCCTGATATTCCATCTGTTCCAGTTTTTTTTCGATCTGGCCACTGAACATTACTTCGCTCAGGATTTCTTCTTCGCTTTTTTTCTTCAGGCGGTTTATCAGCCAATTGCAGCAAACACTTACAAGCGTGATCAGGCCGATCAATCCCAGCAGCACCGCAATTTTTACAAACCCAGTTGCCGGCTGCTTTGCGGATTCAATCAATCCTCCGAGTATAAACGATAGTATGTCCTGGTTGCCAAATCCTGCATAACCAGCAAAGGTGGAAAAGAAGAAGCCTGCCGCTCCGAAAGCGATGGTGCCTATTGTTGTGAGCACCTGTGAGGTTACAGGACTGATGCCGTCTACATCCAACACGCCGAGATATTTGTGCACTTTGTGATATCTCTTCGAGTAATAATCATACAATTCGCTGAAGTAAACTGATAAGCGCGCAAGATGATCTTTCTCATCATCAAATTTCTTCTGGTTCATCTGCCGCGTTTCGTCATAGATCTTTCTTTGTATATCCAATGCCTTGCTAACTTGCATTTCCGCTTCGTCAAGGCTTTGTGTAATAATCCCGGCCTTTGCTTCTCCAAGCCTGATGCGCACTTTAGTAACGCGCTGGAGAAGCTGCGACACTTCCAGTTCCTGCTTTTCTTTTTCCTTGATCAGTTGCT
Source organism: Chitinophagaceae bacterium (assembly GCA_049689695.1). Lineage (GTDB taxonomy): Bacteria > Bacteroidota > Bacteroidia > Chitinophagales > Chitinophagaceae > DASPKM01. The sequence continues at coordinate 8,476 of JBAVMD010000547.1, forward strand.
GAAGTTCCGGATCATCCGCTTCGCGGTATTGCTCTGCCGCGATAACCTTTTGCTGAAGCTCCTCTATCTTTTTCCGGGCTGCTTCAATTCGTGCGTGCAGATGTTCGATGCGTTTTGCAGCCAGTTCATCCGCTTCCATTATTTTATCTCTTGCCTGTTGTTCATATTCTTTCAGCAAAACAGCTAACTGGGCCTGGGGACATTGAGTTTGCCTGACCGCTTCAAAAAAGCCGCGCCGTTTCATGGAATCGGGCAAGGGTTTTTCTTCTGCATCAGCACGTGGTTTATTGTCCGGAGTGGTCTCCCGGGTGTCCGTACCTGACGCAGTATCTTCGGAGGGTGCAGGTTTCGGTTCATTATTACCTGGTGAAATTCCTAATTGGTCTGCCGCTGACCTTACTTCATCATTCATGGTAATTTTTTTAAGGATTAATGATGTAATTAAATTTTGAAGGGCCGCTTTTTAATCATTTGCTCGCCTCCCGGACCAAACGTGAAAAGGTTGGGCCTTGAGTTAGCGGGCATATTGGCGGATATCCTGTTGTGCAGTTCGCGGTAACTTTCACAGAAATCGTATTGCTTTAAAATCCTGAGCATCCAGGAAGTATAGAGACTGTATTTAAGATTGGGCGTAGCAAAGGCAGATTCCTTGTCCTGGCAGGCAGACATCAGCAGGCATGACGCCAGCACGGCGCCTGTTTTTTCTGCCGGGAAGCGGCCACCCGGCCTGTTCATGAAATCATCGGTATTCTTGATACTGGTACCGGAATGACAACTGTCTGCAATTACGAGTATTCTTACGCCGGGCCTGAATCGTTTCCATTTTTCAAAAAGCTCGTCGTCTGTTACCATGCGATCATAAAGGCACCAGGTTTCGTCGTACCCGTCGTCTTCATCATAATTTCTATCTGCAACCCTGCTTCCATGGCCGGAAAAGCTGAGAAAGAACATGTCTCCATATTCAAGTTCTGCGGCAATCAGGTCAATCATCGTAAGCATGTTTTCCGCAGTAGCTTCTTCGTTAATGAAGCTGGCATTTTTAAAGTTGAAGCGTTGAGCGACCTCCTGTTTGGCCAATGCATCACGGTGGCAATTTGGCAATTGACTGAGGTATTTTCCATAATCTCTCTTATAAGTACTGAGGTTGTACTTGTTCAGCCCTATGTGCAGGGACATTCCTTTTGGCATGAGCAGTCAGGTTTAGTGAGTAAAGATGTAAACCAAACCACGGTTTTGCAACGGGTAAACAACTGAACATGGCCCGGGTGCTTTTCCTGTAGCCCATAGTGGTTCACCTGCTTTCTGATGCGGCTGTAAATGGAAATCAATGTTTTGCGGAAAAAAATCCATTTAGCGTGAAATCACTGTTGTAATGCTTGCTGGCGGAACGTTACTTTGAATACTACACATTTTTTAACCATAAAACATACATTTATGCCATCCAGAAGCACCAAGTCCCTGCCTCAGACTTTTATATACAAAGAGGTAGTGAATGAGCGGGTAAGAAATTTCCAGGAGAACAAGCATCCTTTATTGACCCAGGCGATGGAAAAGGCCGAGAGTGAATCAGCATGGTACTCTCTCGAGCAATTTGAAGAGATGATGCGTGAAATGTATTACCAGAATGCAGATGGTCTCCGGATCTATTTCGGGGCATACAATGCCAACGACCCGGAGTATGCCAATCAAATGACCGTTATCTTTGTTCCCACTTACCTTGACGAAACTACCGGAAAGCATACAGACATCGTAATAGATGATTACGATGATTTCAACACAAGGGCTGCAGCTCCGATGGCAGCGGGGATGGCTAAAGGAGTTATCCACAAGAACCTTGATACTATTGCATTGTGTCCGCCTTCATGTGCTGAACATGAGCTTGCGTATCCCTATTGATCCAAAGGAAAACCGCTTCTAAATGATAAACTGGTTCCTATATTCTGCGCTTTTATGCGTATTGATCAGCTATATATCCAGCCTGAGAGCTTTCAGGCTGGATGTACCTGAAATCTTCAGGCAATTCTCTTATTTTCTGTTGTTTGTATTCCTGAGTGAAACTTTTGGAATGGCATGGCCAAGATGGATATACCAGCATACCCCGTTTGCACAGACTAATCAATGGTTCTACGTTTTTTTTCATTTCATCATGTATCTTTTTTACCTGTATTTTTTCTACAAGGTATTGCAACGGCCGAAACCGAGAAAGGTGGTCAAATTGCTCGCCGTTATATATATCTTGTTTGCTTCGATCAATCTTTTGTTCATAGAGGGAGTAATGAAACTAAACATTTACAGTGATTTGCTGGCCAGTTTCATAATGGTTTTTCTGAGCATAGTTTATTATTACCAGTTGCTGAAAGCGCGGGAAGTAATATCACTCAAAAATGATATTGCCTTTTGGATCAGTACAGGGATATTCATATTTCATCTCGGAAGCCTGATGGGAAATTTTCTTATCAATTACGTGTATAAAACATCGCCTACCGTGGCGCTCATGATTCATCACATCATACAGGTCTCATCGATGGTCATGTACCTTACCTATTCAATCGCTTATCTATGCCACAGGAAAAAATAATCTGGGAGGCCGTGATCTTCGGAACCATTCTCCTGGTTTCATTGGGCCTTGTTATGATATCCTTTATTTTTCTTTACCAGAAAAAGAAATACATGCATCAGCAGGAAGTTGTGAAAATGCAGGAAACATTCACGAAAGAAATGCTGCACTCCAAGAACGAGATCCAGGAGCAAACGCTTCAGCACATCGCTACAGAAATTCACGATAATTTCAATCCCACGCTGTCTGTAATTAACCTGAACCTTGCAGAGGTAATACCCACCATACCCGAGCCTGCAAAAGAAACAATGGCAGATACCAAGATACTTGTGAAACAACTAATGGCGGAAATGCGGGCGCTCTCCAGCAGTCTTAACACAGACCATGTATCGAGGATCGGCTTCACACGTTCTCTTGAAAAATATGTAGCTCATTTGCGCAAGGCGGGAGTTTACACCATTACATTCAATAAAACGGGTGACGAGTACAGGCTTCCTGCAAATAAGGAGATCATCCTGCTGCGCATGTGCCAGGAGATATTGAACAATATCATCAAGCACGCCAATGCAAAAAACATCAACATACAGGTTACGTACAGCCCGCGTTTGTACAGGATAGAGATACAGGACGATGGAGGAGGCTTTGATCCTTTAACCGTGAACGCTGATCCTGATAAGCAGGATAGTTCAGGTCTGCGCAACCTCCGGAACCGTGCGCTTGTTATAGATGCTGATCTTGCAATAAACAGCAGGCCGGGCGAAGGAACTGTAATTACAATCGATTTACCATTATAACCTCAATTGAACGCTATGGAAAAACATTCATCGAAAACAAGAATAGCTATTGCTGACGATCACACATTATTCAGGAAAGGATTGATCAAACTGCTTGACGAAGACCGTTATGAATTATTGTTCGATGTGGAAAATGGAAAGATGCTGATAGATAAGATCAGCGCAAATGAATCTAACCCGCCTGATATTGTTATTATGGATATTGAAATGCCCGGCATGAACGGTTATGAGGCAGTGTCGTGGATACGGGATAATCATCCGCCGATAAAAATCCTGGTTGTATCGATGGTTGACCGCGAAGAAGCCATCGTTCGCATGCTGAAATTAGGCGTTAAAGGATATCTTTCAAAAGATATGGAACCTGAAGACCTGCATGCGGCCCTGCAATCCATCATCAAAAAAGATTATTACTATACAGATTTTGTAACCAATAAGCTTGTGCATTCCATACAGAACGACGATTCTTTTTTTGAAGACAAGACCGGCGTGCTGATGAACCACGAGTTATGGGAAACCCTGAGTGCAAGACAAAAAGAGTTTGTGCGCTACGCCTGTACAGAAATGATCTACGAAGAAATTGCCGATAAAATGTATGTAAGCCCCAAGACCATCGATGGATACCGCGATGCGGTATTCGAAAAATTCAGCGTTAAAAGCAGGGTAGGACTGGTGCTCTATGCAATCAGGAATAAGCTTGTTTCAATTTAATCCTGTGTTTTTCCGTTCCGCTATTTGGAAAGCTTCACATTCATTGAAACGATATCGGAATTCATGCCGGTAGTTCTCTGGTAATGACCATACCTTAATTCCAGTGAACTTACTTTTTGTATTCTGAAAACTCCCTGCGGAGGAGCGATGCGAAATCCTGCCCCATAAAAATTACTGTTGAACTTCGACAGATCATAGTTGCTGGTAAAATAATCATCGGACCCGGTATGCTCACGGTAAGCAGCGAAATAACCGACAGCGCTTTGCTGGTAAAAGCGGTAGAATGGCGTAAGTGAGAAAAAAGGAGTGAACTTCACAACTGTTTCCAATTGCATAGCGTTGGAGTGAATGCCCCAGTTATCGTTGTAATTGCGGTACCATGCGCGCAAAATGAATTTATCACCTATGAAATAATTCGCACGAAGGCCAAGCGGGATTTTCCAGCGCGCAGATGGAAGCCTTTCGATATGAACAGAATTATCATTGAAGTAAACACGGTGAAAAGGAAGGCCCAGGTAACCATTTTGGTGAACAACTTCGCCTTCCAGCATGATCTGAAGTTGTGTGTTGATGATCTGCGACCATGAGAGTGTGCCGCTGATAGTATTTCGCGTGCCAGTTCCTCCGTTTAATGTATTTCGGAGCTCTATTGGGTAAATAAGGCTGAGGTGATCGAAATAGCCCTGAAGTTTTGCGGATAGCTCACCATTCCTGTTTTGACTTTTTTTGGCAAAGTTCAGGTTAACGCCCAGCGACTGATAGTCGTATTCTGAAGAATAAGATAATCCCCCGCCAACAGTTGAACCTCTCCTGGCGTTTTCCATGTTCCAGTTGATAGAAGGGTAATACCTTGTATCAGCATGAGAAGCGGATGAGATGGTGCTTGGGTCAATCTTGTCTGAAGATGCAGAAGTATAATGATCTATCCCCAGTTCAAAAGTAACATTGTGTTTTCTTTCATGCTTATCATACCTGTGCAATTTGATCTCGATGGTATTTGCAATATCGGTAAGCTTTTCTGAACCGGTTCCACCTGTTACCGCTGCATTGTTACCATCCTGCGTGTAATAGCTTGAAACAAGATTCGCTTCTTCGAATGTAAGCTTGCGCAACTTGTATGCAGAATCGGAAGCGTTGTTCTGCGAGAAGGCAGCCAGTATGCCGAGATACATTCCTATTACGGAGAGAAATAGTTTTTTCATAATGATGCCTAATTGCAGCCGCAACCTCCGCCGGTTTTTCCACCATTGGCACCGGATGCCCCTTCGCGATACGTTTGAAAGCTGAGTTCCGTTCTTTCGATCTTACGATTGGAGAGAATCATCTCCGCATCATTCAACTTATTCTTCTGGTATTCCTTTATCGGCGTGCAAGAGGTAAGAGCAATGGCTAATGCAATTGTCGCAAGGCAGCACATTCGTGTATATTCTGTTCTTTTTCTCATTTAAGCATAATGTTTTTTGACGTGTGAACAGTATTCTGATCGTCAATAATAATGCAGGCAAGACCTTGCACCTGGTTTACCATATCCAATCCCGCTTTTATTCCCATGATCATAACGGGAGTGGCCATGGCGTCTGCTATTTCCGCATTATTGCAAATTATAGTGACACTTTTTATGCCTTCCACTGGAAGACCTGTTTTAGGATCGATGGTATGGGAATATTTCTTTCCATCGATCACAACAAATTTCTCATAATTGCCCGAAGTAGCTATGGATGCATCTGTAATATTAAAATGGGAAAAAAGATGTTGCGATGTATTGGGATCTGCAATGCCGATGGTCCACGGCCTGCCATTGAGTTGATGTCCCCATGCAGTAAGATCACCCGCTGCATTCACGATGCCGCTTTTAATGCCTTTTTTCTTTAGCAATGATTTTACCCGTTCGGCCGCATATCCCTTGCCTATGCCACCGAAGCCGATGCGCATACCTTTCTCCTTTAAAAAAACAGTTAAGTTTTTTTCATCCAGTATAATATTTCTGTAGTTGATCAACCGCACAAGTTGTTTTGCCACTTGCGCATCCGGCAGGCTGGTCATTGCTGTATCGAAATTCCATAACTTTTTATCGATCGAGCCATAAGAAATATCGAAGGCTCCCTGCGTGAGATTTGAAATTTTTTTAGAACGATGAATAAGATCAAACACTTCTCTGTCTACCTTAACCGGCATTATGCCGGCATTTTTGTTGATGAGGTTTGTCTGGCTGGCATCGTCAAAAGTGGTAAGTAGTTTTTCAATTCGTTTTATTTCTTCAATTGCAGTATTTATACATTCTTCAGCCCATGTTGCATTTTCTGACACAAGGCTGAATTCAACACGATTGCCCATCAGTTTCAATACTTTTCGGTGTAACTGAACAGGTATGACAGCGGCATCATTTATTAGCATGGGAAGCTTCTTTAATCTCTTCAACAAATGCTTCGGGTGATACTTTGGGAAGGCCATGCCAGGTTTTAAGCACAATGCCTTCTTCGGTCAGTAGTAAAGTGAATGGAAAATCTCCCTCTTTGTTATATGCTTCAGCCAACTGATTGTTCCTTTTGAGCTGGTCGTCAGGAAGCTGGTGTTTTTTCAACCGTGGAAAATCGGCATTTACTAATACAAGATGGTCGCCGGCATATTGAGTAAACGATTTGCTTTCAAAAATTTCTTTATGCATGCGAATGCAGGGACCGCACCAGTCAGAACCTGAGAAATTCAGCAGAATTAGTTTATGCTCTGTTTTTGCGGATTGTTTTGCCTTGGCAAAGTCAGTTTCCCAATGAATGGAAGAGAGAAGAACTATGCTTAGCAGGCTCGTCCATAAGAATTGCATAAGAGTGCGGTTTTAGGCAAATTTAATATTTTAAGAATTTAGACGTGGTCTTATAACATATCATTAAATCTAATGAAGTAAAACGTTTCACTTATATAATCCCGGGTTTGAAGCTTTCACTAAAACCTCTGGGGAATTACGTCATCACTATAAGATACGGCACAGGCAATTTATGCGGGCTTCATTATCAATATCAATTAGTTAGGACATGTCTATTTCAAGCGGTATAGCATTTGAATACACTATTCATATTTATTTTATTAACTAAAAACGATTTGCCGTGAAAAAGTTATCATTCCTATTACTGGGCGTAATCTTATATACATCCCTTTTATCACAGACAGTCACCATTCGTTTTGAAGGCACAGCAAGTTCCAACACAGCCAATGCCCGCAATTATGCGGTGGATGTTGATGGAAGAAGCTATTACTCTTCCAATGCTGATAATGCAAGCGGAATGAAGCAAGTGGTGCTTAGTGATCTTACAACGGGTTCACATAAGTTTGCCGTATACGATATGACCAACTATTCAGCCATGAATGAAAGTTCATTGCTGTACTCCAATACATTTCAGCTGAGAACAGGTTATGATATGGTGATTGCCGTAAGAAGAAACGGAAATGTAACTTTTACAGAAAAGAAATCAACCCAGGTTACGGGCAGCACAAGCGGATATACACCCATGACCGATGCTGAATTCACAAAGCTGACACAATCCGTAAAAGCAAAATGGTCGCAGTCATCACGGGCTACCAGCATTCAGACAGCATTTGCCAATAAGGCTTATTATTTTACAACAGACCAGGCCGGCCAATTGCTGATGATGGTTACGTCTGAAGCAAAAAGACTTGAGTTGGCAAAACTGGCTTACCCAAAGATCACCGACCAGCAAAATTTTGCCGATGTTGCGGACCTGTTCAATAGTCAGGCAAATAAAGACAACATCTCAGCATTTTATCAAACACAAAATCCAGGCGGAGTTGTAAGCACGAATAATAAAGTGCTGACTACTCAGCAATTCAATCAGCTGTTGCGTAAAGTGCGCAATCAATACGATCAATCAGGAAAATATGCAGTGGTGCAGGATGCTTTAAATGTAAGCACCAACTATTTTACCACTGCACAACTCAGGCAGTTACTGACATTGATAACTCCAGAGAGCAGCAGGCTTGCTTTAGCCAAGCTATCGTACGCACGTGTTTCTGATGAAACAAACTTTGCTTCTTTGAACGACCTGTTTACCGCACAGGCAAGCAGGGATGAGTTGAATAATTATGTGAGATATGGCGGTTCAATAGGCTCTACCGGTCAATATGCAAGCAGGATTGCCATGAGCGAGTCTGATTTTTCAAAGCTTCATACCAAGGCACGTTTTCATTTGCGTCAATCAAGTACGATCGCAGCGGTGAAAGATGCCTTATCGAATAAAACTAATTATTTTACGCTTGATCAGACAAGGTCATTATTGTCATTGATCAGTTCCGAAACAGACAGGCTTACATTAGCGAAGCTTGCCTATCACAGGGCGGCAGATCCAACCAGTTTCACACAGTTGTATGACCTGTTTACTACACAGGCGAGTATAGACGAGATGAATAATTATATCAGGATAACTCCTTTGTAAAACGGAGTTTAATCAGAATAAATGCAACCAACCCGGAGATCATTCCGGGTTGGCAACTGCAGAAGTATTGTCTTCAGTTGCTACAGGCTGTTTTGAAAAATATTTGATGCTAAGTTGAAACTTCGTATTCATCGCAATCGTATAATCATTCTGGGTAAAAGTTTCTTTTACCACTTTATCCTCCAGCAATACAGAAGCGAGGTTTTTTGCCAAGGCCGATGCGCTGATAACATTGTTTACCCGCCCGCCGCTGAATTCAATAGAAAATTTATGATTGCTTTTGCGGGCAATGCCGGCCTTTTCGAAGTCGTGCCTGTTCAGGTCGAGCAGTTGATCTGAAGTAACAGCTCTTTTGATCAGGATTTTGATAACAGGCAGGTATTTCACCCAGGTTTGCGTATACATAGTTTATTCTTGTATGAGTAATAGCGTACTCTGAACTGAAGTAGAACAGGTAATAATACACCTTGTTAGAACTTCAAAACGATCAAATATAGCTCAATCCACCTAAAATGTCAGTAAAAAGAGGGTTTTAGTCAAGACTTTCACATTAATATGCGCCGATTTAAGTTTAATTTTGCCCCACACTAAACACCAATAAGAGATCATTTATGGCGAAATCGAAAGAAACATTCGGAAAAAAGGAAAAAGAGAAGAAAAGATTGAAAGACAGGCAGGACAAGGCGGAAAAGATGGAAAAGCGTAATGCCAACGCAAAAAAAGGCAAGTCTCTGGATGAAATGATGGCCTATATTGATGAGAACGGCAACATTTCTTCAACACCCCCCGATCCGCGGAAAAAGAAGGTCTTTAACCAGGAAGACATGCAGATCCGTGTGCCCCGGCAGGATGAGATAGAGCAGGAAGATGTTACAAGAATGGGCGTGGTTTCTTTCTTTAACGACGAAAAAGGCTTCGGGTTCATTAACGACCTGAAGAGCGGTGAACGCATTTTTGTACACGTAAGGCAGTTAAC
>JBAVMD010000548.1:0-5659 GCA_049689695.1 Chitinophagaceae bacterium
CTTTAAATGAGTGGCTGGTTTATATTATTGCCGGCCTGATCGGCGGCCTTCTTACAACTTTAGCGCTATATTCCGGAGTAAGCATTGTGAGGAAACAGCATTCTTGAAAAGGCAACGATATATTTTGGGTTCTGGAAACCAGTGGACGCGAATAGTGATAGCTGCGCTGTTTATTATTTGTGCCAGTTCTTTCTGAATTTCAGAAACCGATTTAAAACCCAGTCTAAGCCCTTCATCTGTTTATCTTCTTTCTTACTCAATACTGCCAGATGTACCAATAGTTTAAAGACGAATTTTTTTGGGTTCTTGTTATCAGGATAGCCCAATATCCGGTTAATGGCTAAGATGATCTCCCTTGTTTCGCGCTCAGGTAAATAGCTCATAACGATGGTAGGTTAAAGAGTAGAAAGCGGCGGGAGTGCCAGTACAAGGCTCGTCAGAGCCTTCCAGCTCAATAGTTGCCACATGAGCCACCCGCCCCATTTCTACAGGTAATAATTTAGATGAGGCCGGGCAAAAAAAAGCGCAGGCCCTCAACTTAGACGTTCTGGAGGCTCGGGAAAGCCCTTGCAACGAATAAGAGAGGAGCCTACGCAAAGACGTAGGCCCTTCACTTTTTCGTCTCGTTGCAACTTGAAATTTTCCCGATTTCCAGAACAAGACTAAAAGCGAATAGCTTCTATTTGAAGTATCGCAAAGTAAATATAAGTGGTTTGTTTTAAAAAACCACTCATGAGTGCTTATTTATAACTAAGCAGGGGTTTTACTTTATTCCTATGAAAAGCAAGCGCGCCCCAAAAAAGAAACCTAAAAAACCTATTGATCCCTTAGTTGCTCAATTGGGCGCACGTATAAGGCAGTTAAGAAAAAAAGAAGGATTTACCAGCTATGAAGATTTTGCAAATGATAGGGAATTGCCAGCGTCACAATATGGACGTTATGAAAAAGGACAAAACCTTAGATATACAAGCCTTGTAAAAGTGGCTAAGACTTTTGGTATGAATCTGAGTGAGTTCTTTAGCGAGGGATTTGATTAGGCTGTTTTGTTTAAAAAAAGGTGTTTTTACGGTATTTTAGAATTTCATTTGTTTACTATATTGTCTGATTAGCCCAAAACAACTGCTTAATGAATACCGGACGCGATCTTATGAAAAGGCTTCTTCACCTTTTGCCTGTTCAGTCTATTAAAGATGAATACCACTTAACCGGGAATGCCGAAGCTATTATTGAAAATCTCACAAATAATCAAACTCAGACTAACTTAAGAAATTTCATTTTTAGGCATTCTTCGATTACCAGACAGAATGTTTACATCTTCGAACTCAATAAAAATTTCTATAGACAAGGCTTTAATGCAGCCAACTTTCCTTTTACCGTGGAAAACCCTAGAACCGAACAAGGGCAATTTGTTTTCCATTGTTTACCCAGAACTATTTACCATGTCTATTTGAGTAACCCAGTAATTACAGACGAATTGCATTTTCTTCATCCGGTTACCGTTAAAATCACTAATCGCACTTTGATAATTCATTTTACAAAACTTGTGAAAAACATCAGCCATTATTACCCTGAAGACAGAGTAGCAAGAAAATCAAAACAGGAAAACACAGAAGAAGAAATACTATCAAGGATAAAACAGTTTTTTGCCGCCTATAATCCGCAAGCCCTGGATATAAATGTCGGAGTAAAACACCTCTGGGATATCGACGATGTGGACTGTTATAAAATCCAATGGCGTCGACAATTTTCGTCTGCAACTGAGGTTATGGACGGGACTCTGACGTTTAAAGAGCGATATCCGAATGATTATCAACAAATCATTCAAACTCCGCTCGTCAAAACAGTGTTCAAATGTCTTCGGACAGATGACTATCTTTGTAAGGAATTTACTACTGACCCCGAAAACGGCCTGATCAGCACAAACCAATTCGCTGACAATATCAATCAAGTAAGCAATGTCATTTCAACAATACTTACAAACAATTAGCAGCATTGATCCGGGTAAAATCTACGTGGAAAATATCCGATCATTTATGAATGTATCTTCGCATAAGGCTCGGACGCTTTGCGAAATGGCGGTGCGCGAGAATTTGTTCAGTAGAAAAATAGGATTAGTTTGCCCTAATGATGGTAGAATACTTGCGGAATATGATAATGACAATAAATTACCGGATCAAATTAGCTGCCACATATGCGAGGTCGAAGGAAGGGATCCCTCAGTTTTTAAAACATCGCAGTTGCAGAAAGTGATCTTTTATAAGCTCAACCAATGAAAGATCGTCCTACCACCATTCTTCAAGCCCAGGTTTACTCAATTATTCGACAAATGGAATTGAAAGCCGTTGTAACTTATGTATTACTGGCTGTATTTGTGGTTGCTTTTTTATTCTTAATATTTTCCTTCTTTTATTTTGAAAAAACGGAAATTAGCTGGATCACCGCTGCGTTTGATGCGGTGTTAGCTCCAACGGTTTATTTAATGTGTAAGCATTATTTTGGTGCGTCTATTGTGGCTGGTAAAATAGAGAATACTGGGGATTAAACAACCGTTATTTCCAAATAAGCTGATTGTATTTTAAAAGACCTTAATTGCTTTTACAGCAAATCCTTCACATGGGGAATTTAATCTAACGTTGGGAGCGATGCTGGAATTAGCAAGGGGATTAGACATTCGCCCGGCTGAGTTATTGGATTATTGATCTGCCGCCCCTGGTTGATCTTCTTTTTTCTTTTCTGTCCTTTTTATCGGCTGTGCTGACAGCTTAATAACGTCCTCAAAGCTGCCCGATATTTTCAGCTTCTTTTCGTATTTATCAGCCCGTTTTTTCTTTGCTTTAGCCATAGCACAAAGTTAATCGTTTGCGGTATCTTTGTAAAAGGAAATCCCCGTAACCCGCAGGACTGCCATCCTATAACCCCTGATGAGAGGGTTGCGTTACGTGGTTCACAACATATACAATGATGCTGTTATTTCCTAATTGGATACTATAAAAAGAACCTCCTTAATTAGAGGCTCTTAATTTCTTAGGCTACTCTTAATTTTGCGCTTGGGGTAAAATATCTCGCTTCGGTTTCGATTTTACTCAATGCAAATAATTTGGAAATATCTTCTTTTGAATATTCTAAATGTTCAATTAAAGTTTTGACCATTTTATCTATTAGGGTCGTTTTGTCTTTCGGAATTTCTATCGGTTCCTTTTTTTTCCAACCCTTTGCGTTAAATATAGACCACAGGTATCTGCATCTATTTTTATTCACCAACTCTTGCGCTTGCGCTCTATAAAGAATTGATTGCATAGATATTTTCCATACTCTCTTTAAATTGGCAAGTGTTTCCATTGAAAGTTTATCGGTCAAATCAAATTGACACTCATTAAAAGGCATGAGAAATTCAGACGCAAATAAGAAGGCTTCTGACTCTTCGTCTCGCATGAAAGTGGGAATACGATTAATATGCATAACTACATGTCCCAATTCGTGCGCCAGTGTTAGCCGTTCTCTATCTCCCGAAAGAGCTTTGTTTAAAAAAATTACAGGATGTCCGGTGTCTGTTACTATGGTTCGGCCATCTATTTTATCGGTTTCGAAATCTATAGGAACGACAATTATTCCATTTTTTTCAACCAAACTGGTAAGATTATCAATCGGGCCTTTTGCGACTTTCCAATAGCTTCTTAGATACTGGGCTATTTTAGCAGGAGAATCTATATGATCATTAACCGTTGGTACATTATTTCTAACATCTAAGGACTTCAACATTTCTTCAATATTGAATTTATAAATGTTCATTATTGCCTCTGATCTTAATTTAGTTTTTTGGTCAATAGTGATAGCCCTGCGATAATGAGTGTCGGATGTGCAGATTTGATTTGTGCGAGAAAAGAAATCCTCTGGGTAACCGAGAATATCACTCATTTTCTTTAAATGGCTATCTTTTACTCCAATATCGCCTCGCTCCATCCGGCTTAAATTACCTTGGGGTATTTGTAGTTTTTCGGCCAGTTCCGTTTGCGACAAACCACGAGACTCTCTGGCCAGTTGAATCATTCTATGGTTGGTTTTTTGCATACGCTATTTGTTTTTTGTTTTTTTGATTTGAATGTTACTTTCATCCGGTTTTGGCGTGACTATTTCCTGTCTTTCTACCATTGGAACAACCAATGCAATATCTTTGAAATCAAGTTGCCATTGGAGAGAATCTTTTAAACGACAAACTACTGACAATCCGTCGTATTCTGCCCAACTCGAATCAACCTTATAAGCAATATCTACAAAGGTCAATGGGCCAAGTTCAGGAAACATACTTAATTGATGGCTTAAGATTAAATCGTTCCTTGTTGTCTTAGCGTTTGAAGTAAAATTGTCTTTATTCAATTTTTTAATTCTACCTACAATTTTATCTCCAAATACGATTTGAATAGACTGGTACTTTGGGACAATTAAAACATCCGGTGCATCTTTAAATGCTCTTGTTATCTTTTCGATTGCAATGCTGTGAAAAGCTGAACATTTAGCCCGATTATTCCAATTTTCTCCGCTTGCTACCATAGACCTATTCAATGCATCCAGAGCGTTTTTCATCTCAGTTTTTAAAATAGGCAAATGTGGCTTCATAAGCGTATCTGCTTCGATTTCATTTACAAGTTTTGACATAAAGATGTTATTGATTATAAATACTAACCCCTACAAATTTGCATATTAGTTTGTAATTATACAAAAAAATATTTGCTTATTTCCGTCTAATTATACAAAATGTATTATCTTTTGTCCCATCAAGCACCTAAAATGACCAACTTCAAAACACTTACTCAACTTCTGGACACCTTTAAAGATGAGGCGACTTGCCGCCTGTACTTAGAGCAACAAAGGTGGAGCGGTAAGCCTGAGTGCCCGTTTTGCGGCTGCACAAAGGCGTACAGGATTAACAGAGGGTTCAAGTGTGCTGATAAGTTTTGCGCAAAGAAGTTCAGCGTAATTACAGGCAGCATCTATGAGAATAATAAGGTTGGATTGCGGGTTTTCTTTGCGGCTATGTATTTAATATCTTCTTCAAAAAAAGGCATCAGTTCATTACAGCTAAGCCGTCAGTTAGGAATTACTCAAAAATCTGCTTGGTTTGTGCTGCATCGCATTCGCGAAATGCTGAGAGAGAAAAACCCAACTACCCTAACCGGCACTATTCAATTGGATGAAACATACGTAGGTGGCAAAGCGAAAAACCGCCACAAAAGCAAACGTATGAAAGGTGATATGGGCAGAAGTATGGAACATAAAACACCTGTGTTTGGTGCGCTTCAAACCGATGGTAAGGTAAGGGCTTACGTGGTTCCTGATGTATCGGGAGCTACTCTAATCCCTATGGTTCGTGAAATGGTAGAAAAAGGCTCCACTATGGTTACAGATGAATGGTCTGCATTTCGTAAACTGAAACTGGAATACGACCATGTAGTAATTCGCCACAAAATAGAAGAGTACGTAGTGGGAACTTATCATACCAACTCAATAGAAGGATTTTTGGAGCGTGTTAAAGAGAGGTATTTATGGTATCTACCATAACGTTAGCCCAAAACATTTGCAGCGGTATTGCGATGAGTTTGCGTTTCGTTACAATTCAAGGGACATCAAAGACCATGAGCGGTTCCAGAACGCGGTACAGAAG
>JBAVMD010000549.1:0-5699 GCA_049689695.1 Chitinophagaceae bacterium
ACGTAACGGAGGATATTCTATCGCTTTGCGAAAACGTTCCTATTCATAAGGTTATTTTCTCAGGAAGAAGTTGTGAGTTTCCCCGGATAAAAGAAACCGTTAAAGAGGTATTGAAAGCTAAAGGAAATCAACCCCTGTATCCATCCATGGACCCCCGGAAATCAAAGACGGCTGTTGCTGTTGGCGCCTGCTGGTATGGAGTGAACAGAAATGCCATTGAGCTGAATAATGTACAAACAAACGCTTCTTTCGGGATACAGCGCCGCACAGGGCCGCAGAAAGAGCATCTGCAATACATAGAGTTGATCAGCGCAGCCGGAAAGTTCAATGGCGAAGCAATTAACGGGATAAAATTCCGGGAGGATTATGTTGATATAGAAGACAAGTTTGCGAATGACAACCTAAAGGTCAATTTCTTCCAGGTGATGGGCAAGGATGCAGTGAGAATACTCAGCGAAAATCAAAAACACAAATTCTCAAAGATCGTGTCTATCCCCATCAGCATGGCTACCAAATTAATACAGATGCGTGTGTTTGAGAATGACAATGTTGAATGCGGGGTAAGGCTGGTAACCAATGAAATTTTGACTGATAGCGGACAGGTCTCAGACCAGGAAATAGCAGAAGCGAATGATGAACATTATACATGGCTGATTCAATAATTTTTATATGCGCACAGTATTATCTTTTTGTTTGCTGTTCTTAATAAGCGAAGTCGCAGCGCAGGATTATGTGATCATGAAATCCCTCGCGCAGGCGATAAATAAAACAGACACTTATATTCCGGCAGACGCGCGGTTAAAATTGGTTCGCGTACATGACTCTACCGCAGTGATCTATTTCAACGATACATTGACCGTTAAAGAGGATTGGTACGAACCCGTGCAGCTCAGGGATTTTCCTCTCAGCGTGGACAGCATTACCAGGCTAACAGATGATGGCAAGCTGAATATTAACGTAATGCCGTTAAGACGGCGAGGTTATTTAAAGCAAATCATTTTTACAGACTATAATGGCAACGTTACGATCAAATTTATAAATGATACAGCTGCGACCATTTCAAATGAAGACATTCCCGACATGCTGAGGATATCAACTGAAGATTTTCCCGATGCATTCTTCTATAAAAATATAAAAAAGGATAAAAATACCGGCGATAGCACCGTCAATCAAACAGAGACAGCAACAACAACAACAAACGGCCAGGGGGCGCAGTCCGGCCCAACCGATTGGCTGCTGGTATCGCTAATAATATCATTCATACTTCTTATTGCAGCATCTATTATATTTTTTATCATGAAAAAGAAAAAAAAGCACCACAATAAGAAAAGTGAACAGCAGGGCAAAGAAAGGCACGAAAGCATTTTTGAAAAACCCGCAGTTGAAAATGGCGATCCTAAGCCTGTTGAAGCATCTGCCGTAAAAGAAGAAGAACGCGGCAGCTTCTTTAGCAGAATATTTAAAATTACTGCGATAGAAGCCAGGCTAGCAAACATCGAAACGAAAATAGACAACCATTTTAAACAGGATGCTGCGGACAAAAATGACCTCGCAGAACTAAGAGCCTACAAAATAAAAACAGCAGAAGATATTGCCACCCAGCATACAAACATCCAGATATTTAAACAGAAAAACGACGCAAGCCTGCTCCAGATAAGCGATCTGAAAAAAGAAAAAGAATTCTATACCTCCAGAACGGTCAAAGCCGGCGAGTTGCAACAAACAGCCAGCCATTTATGCAGGCTCATAGACTTCCTGCAAGGCGTCAATAAACAAGCGCTTGATTTTTACAACGAATCCTTTTCAATACAGGGAAACAACAGGGATGTTCAGCTCATCAGCCAGATACTAACAAAATACAATTCATCGGTTCCTTTATTAGCCGTGGGGAAATGGCACCAGGTATGTACAAATCTTAAAGAAAGCGGTATCACAGCAGAAAAAGAACTGGTGCGCCTGTTCAACCAGCAGTACATCAGTAACGAAGACAAGTTAAAACAACTGCAGCGAAACATCTATAGGGAATTACTTGAAGCTTATGTGAATGCATCATTGATTTTATGTGAAGAACTGACCAATCTCGACATGCTTGGCGGACCCAATCCGGCGCTTAATACAAAAGCCCGTCAGCAGTTTGGAAACCTGTCAGAAGAAATCAGGAAGTTGTCGCACCAATATGCCGACCTGGAAATCAATTACGTGCCGCTGTTCAGCAATTATGAAGGATACGCGCAATTCATTAAAGTGATAAGCGAGGTTCCCGGTATGCTGTACCAGAATATCCGGGAGGTGGAAAGAAATCACATTGTAGAGGTAAGATTTTACGGGTTTAAACGAGTGAACGATTTTGAATCGCCTGAAACTAAAGTCATCATTCAAAAATAAATAAGATGAAAGAGTTTTTCCAGGAACTGGGAAACAGTTTCAAATATTACCTGACAAGTGCAAAATCGGCTCCCGGCTTATATTGGCTATGGCTGCCTGCTGCAATATTTGCCATTTGGATATTGGCGCTCTTGCTCAGGTTCGTACTTATAAAAAGCAAATATCCATTCAAAACCATATTCACGATCCATAAACGCATTGCAATAGCTTCCGCAGTGGCAGCGGCCGCATGCATTTTGTTAATGATCTACTACTGGTCTACCCTGTATTACGAAACGTACTCCGTACAACTGATCCATCTCCTGAGTTTGTTCCTTATTCTTATAGTACCTGTGGTATCGGCGCTTCTGCTGAGGGCTTACTATAAAAAAGAGCGGCTTCGGGAGATCACGGCGCAACCCAACACCTTTCTGCAACAGGAAAAGATCATCGACCGCTCCAGAAAAGGCTTTACGCAGATCAAGCTTTGGAGCCTCTTTGCATTGACGGGCTTTGCCGGAATTCTCTTTTGGGGTTTTAAACAGGAAAAAAATCTGGTATCGATCGTCCTCGATAATTCTTACAGCATGCATGAACCGCTTGCCAATGGGAAAATTGCTTTAACCAATACTTTCAGGAATCTAAATCCCAACACGCATATTGTTATCACCAGTTTCAGCGCGCAGGCTACAAAAGCGCATTCATCTTACAATGATATCACCGGTTCCAAGAGATTTGGCATTACATCAACAAATAGTTTTCATGAGAACCCTGAATCTGCCGCTGAATTAATAAGAACGCTGGATACGGTTACCAATATCGGATCGCCCATCACGCAGATCATCTGGGAAAATTATCAATACGTAAAACAAAGCTTTAACCCGAAAGATTATAAGAACGTTGTACTGATCATTGTAACAGACGGTGTTGACCACATCAATGCTTCTCTTGCAGGAACCGGTACATTCCTTTGCAATGAAAAAGAATTCAATGAGCTGTACCCATCTGAGCATGTACTCATCATTGATGTGCTGGACCAGTTTGAGAATGGAAATATATTCATCGGATTGTCCGGGCAAACAGAAACTATCCATTTTTTTGAAAAAGGCAACAAGTGCGGCTATGAGATCTTACCAGGTAAAGACCTTGACGATTATTCACGTGCGGTTGATCAGGCATTGAAAGAATTTAAAAGAGACTGGAGCCTGATTTTCTGGATGATCATCCTTTGCGCATTATGCATGCTTCCACTCATCTTCATCAACCCCTCCAATAATTTATGAAGCTTACACTAATCATATTAACCAGCCTGCTGCTTTCGGGACTTTCCGCGCTGCCGCAACAGAACATTGTGATACTGGTGGATGTTTCGGGCAGCATTCCGCAGCTTGCACGTACGCAGACTAAAAATGTATTGAAAGATATTCTGATGGGAAAACCCATATCAGACCCTTCTTTCTATTATGAAAAAGACCCGAACTCTTCGCTCAATATTAACGGCACGCCACTTGTTTCAAATGGCTCACAGGTTTTATTAATTCCATTCGGCGACAAAAGCACGAGCGATAAGTATGCAGAGATTAAGGTCAGCAATTACCCTGGCGACCTGTTGAACTTCATTGATATCAATTACCCAACGGTATTCAGTGATGGCTTTACTTATCTCACGCTTGCAAAAGCAAAAGCAGCGCAATTAGCCAAGCAGAAAGGCATAAGCAGGTTCATGCTGCTGCTGATCTCTGACAATATCAGTGATTTTACCGGCGGGAAATCGCCCAACTATACTACATACGAACAACAATTGGTAGATAACTATAACAGCCAGTCAAATCCTATTACAGAAGGTGGAGTGGATGGGTATGTAAAACTCAGGGGAAACAGCGATTTTAAAATACCGATAAGAACAATGGATGTTTCCAAATACCAGGCTATCCCAAATCCATCTCAAAATCCGCCAACTACTACACCTGCTACGCCTGCAAATACTACCCTGTCTATAGAATTCACGGGCGCTTTAGCGGCTGCCACCCGTAAAAAGCCTGCTGTCATAAAATCGAATAATGTAACCGTGTCATGGCAATGCAGGAACTGTCCTGATAACATGCGATACAATTTGATATTTACGCAAATAGAGGGAGGAAAATTCCGCGATGCCAACAGTAAGAACATTTCTACTCCGTCTGTATTGAAAAAGCTGGAATCAGGTGTTTATAAAATAACAGTGAGTGGCGAAGTGCCTTACCGCAGCATGCCGGTTTCCGGCGCCATAACTTATGTGTCAGTAGAGACGGGCAGCGGGTCGTGGTGGTTATGGGTGTTGCTGCTTGCAGGCCTCATTGGGCTGATCATTTACATGAATAAAGAGAACCAGAAAAAGAAGATCCGTAAAGAAGGAAAGGAACGCTCTTCGATCCTCGACAGCAATCCTGGCAAAGACAAACCATTTACCCACGATGAATTTTAAATATGGAAACAATATTTAACATGGAATATAATGGCGTGATGCCTTTAATGATGCGCTGTATCTTTTTTGCAGGAGCAGGAATATTGCTCTGGTACATTTTCTTCTTCTTATTCAGCCGGGTATTGTATTCAAAAACAAAGCATCATAAAGACAATACACTTTACCTGTGTGCACTCTGGAGTTTTACATGCGTTATGCTCTGCGTAAGTATTTTCTTTTACATACTTATAAAGAGAACGGGTTTCAGTTCCATTAACTGGACAGGATCAGAAACAATACTTGGGCTGTTGCCTGTATTGTTTGCCTACCTGCTAACCATGGCAATATTCATCATCATATATAATTTATACAGAAAAAAATTGAAGTCCACTAAAATCATATAATTCTTATGGCTACTCCTACTATTATCATAGGCATCGGCACCAGCGGGCTGATGGCGCTTGAAAATGCCCAACGGTATTACCAGGAAACAACAAAAAGCAAGGTGCCGGATCATATTGCTATGATCTTCCTGGAAACAAACGAAAGCAAGAATGTTGGCATTACCTATTATGAAAATTCGATAACGCGTGTTTTTCTAAGCCTGTACCAGATGGACAGAATGGTAAACCGGCTGCGCAAAAGCAAGGTTTCCACGCAAAAATGGCTTCCGTCTGCAGCACAGGTTGTAGGCGTTGGTATGGGGGCGGGCGGTATACGTCCATGTGGCCGGTTATCATTGTGGGGATCCAATGACAATAAGGATAATTTTTCTGATGTGCTTCAATCTATCAGGAATGGATACCAGAAGATCAGCAATGTTAACATCGAAGGCAGCACTACCAACAAGCGACCGGTTGTCATCATCACCGGCTCCATGACCGGCGGAACG
>JBAVMD010000550.1:0-3816 GCA_049689695.1 Chitinophagaceae bacterium
GGTAAGGACTGGCTGCTGCATTTTTTCAATCATCCTTTT
Organism: Chitinophagaceae bacterium; assembly: GCA_049689695.1. Classification (GTDB taxonomy): domain Bacteria; phylum Bacteroidota; class Bacteroidia; order Chitinophagales; family Chitinophagaceae; genus DASPKM01. The sequence continues at coordinate 40 of JBAVMD010000550.1, forward strand.
TCAGATATTTCAAAGATCCGCGAAACACAGGATGTGATCAGGCTGATATTGAGCAGGCTGAACGACTGGCCAACCATCATTACCAATGGAACTATTATGGTGATGGAAAAATTGTACGATACTGCCATAGATACCATTCCTTCCAATGCAAGTCCGCTGAATGCACAAACTTACAGGCTGCTGCACACACCGGATTTTTCACTGGTACGTTATTCTGTGGGCCATTTCGCAGATTTTATCAAAGGCTTCCGGCAGATACTGCAAACATTTCGCAATGCTGAAACACCACGCCAGTTGCTGGGTTATCTTGATCGTGCAGCTGATTTGTTGAAACATCCTTTACTGGAATCGATGAGCGGGTTAGACACTCAAAAGAAATTATCTGCCCGCGAAACAGTGCTGTACGGTAATCATGTGTTGTACCGGTTCAGGAATGCGGCGCAGGAGCTGATCAATATTTATGGCAGGCTCGATGCCTGGTATTCCATGGCCCGGGCCATGCAGCAATACAATCTTTCTTTTCCCGAAATGGTGGAACAGTCCGCGCCTTACATTGATGCGGCGCAGTTGTATCACATCCTCTTGCCAAAGCCTGTGGCCTATGATGTACACATGAGCAAGGACAGCAATTTTTTGTTTCTTACCGGGGCCAATATGGCGGGTAAAAGCACTTTTATTAAAGCTGTGGGCACGGCGGTGTTTATGGCGCACCTGGGTTTGGGTGTTCCCGCACAATCCATGAAAATGAGCTTGTTCGACGGCATCCTGAGCAATATTAATGTGGTAGATAATATTGTAAGAGGGGAAAGCTATTTCTTTAATGAAGTGCAGCGCATCAAGAACACCATTCTCAAAATAAATAATGGCAAGAAATGGCTGGTGCTGATTGATGAGCTGTTCAAGGGAACAAATGTGCAGGATGCCATGAAGTGCTCGGCCGTGGTGATAAAAGGCCTCATCAAAATAGAGAATTCGTTGTTCATACTTTCCACTCACCTGTACGAGATAGGTGAAGAGCTGCAGCAATTCCCGAACATATCTTTCAAATATTTTGAGACTACGGTGAGCGGCGACCAGCTCGATTTCAGTTACCAGCTAAAAGAAGGCATCAGCAACGACCGGCTGGGATACCTGATACTGAAAAAAGAAAAAGTGGTTGACTTATTGGAGAAATTATAAATTGCCCGGATGAAATATATATTCCTTTTAGCTATTCTTTCAACGGCTATTCATGCGTATGCACAGGACCGGAAGATAGACGTGCAGCATTACCGGTTTGAGCTGACGCTTTCGGATTCAGAGAACCGCATTAAGGGAAGAGCGTTGATCACGGTGAAATTTTTGAGGGATGCAGGTGAAGTGGAATTTGACCTGGTGAACCAGGACACTTCCCAAAAAGGAATGACTGCTTATCGCGCCCTGGAAAACGGGAGCGAATTAACTTCCAGCCATGGAAATAATAAACTGATACTTCGCCTTGCCCGGCCGGCAAAGCAAAACGAGATACGCACTTTTGAAGTGCTGTATGAAGGTGTTCCTAAAGATGGATTGATCATTTCTAAAAACAAGTTCAATCGCCGCACTTTCTTTGGTGATAACTGGCCTGACCGTGCAAAGAACTGGCTGCCATGCGTGGACGATCCTGCAGACAAGGCAAGCGTTGAATTTATTGTAACAGCGCCCCTGCATTACCAGGTTGTTTCCAATGGCGTGCAGGTGGAAGAAACCATTTTAAACGATCAGCAAAAGCTTACGCATTGGAAGGAAGATGTTTTATTGCCCACCAAAATAATGGTGATAGGTGTTGCAGAGTTTGCGGTACAATACGTGGGAGACACATTGGGTGTTCCTGTATACAGCTGGGTGTACCCGCAGGAAAAGCAAAATGGCTTTTATGATTATGCGCTGGCGAAAGAAGTGCTGGCGTATTTTATTTCCAACATTGCGCCCTTCCCCTACCGTAAGCTGGCCAATGTACAATCCACCACCATATTCGGCGGAATGGAAAATGCAGGCTGTATTTTTTACAGCGAGTCCAGCGTTGCCGGCACACGCAAACTGGAAGATCTGCTGGCGCATGAGATAGCGCATCAATGGTTTGGCGACATGGCAACGGAAAAAAGCTTTGCGCATTTGTGGCTGAGCGAAGGCTTTGCAACTTATCTGACTGATTTGTATATCGGCCATAAGTATGGCCTGGATTCGATGAATGCGAGGCTAACATCCGAACGCCAAAAAGTGATTGCCTACAGCAAGCGAAGCAATAAGCCTGTTGTTGACAGTCTTACCCGCAACTACATGCAACTGCTGAATGCCAACAGCTATGAAAAAGGGGCATGGGTGCTGCACATGCTCCGTTCATCTATAGGTGAAAAAACTTTTCTGCAAGGCGTGCAGAACTATTACAAAAAGTATGGTGGCAGCAATGCCAATACGGACGATTTCAGAAAAGTAATGGAAGAAACTTCCGGTAAAGACCTAAAGTCATTTTTCAGGCAATGGCTGTATACTCCTGGACACCCCCAGCTAAAAATTACTTATGCGTACGATGTTAAATCAAAAACATTAACCATGACTGTTGTACAGCAACAGGCTGACCCCTTCTCGTTTCCTTTAGAAGTATCGGTAAAAACTGCGGGAGGAGTCGTAAAAAGAACGTTTGAGGTTACGAAGAAGGAGCAGGCGTTTAAAATTGGTGATGTATTGGCGGCTGATGCGGTTGTGGTAGATCCGGGGGTGAAGCTGTTGTTTGAGAGGGGTAATTGAATGGATGCGGAAATGCTGTGCCGCTTTTACCGGCAATTATGCAGAAGGATACGCCCATCAATTTTTTTTGACTTCCAATAGTTGATAATTTTCTGTACTTCTTGTTTTTCAATTTCAACGCTGCCATTTGAATGCTGCGTCCAACTAAAATCATTATAAGTGTATGAAGTAGACACAATATCAGAACCAACGTAGTTATACTGATATCCAAGTTTGATCCCACCTAGTTCGACATTCTTTGTTAAAAGGATATGACAAACCAGCACCTTTGCTCGGATCAGACAAACTACTGATATAAACCTGCTTATAATCCTTACCCTCCTTGTAGATAACCTAATAGAATGTGTTTGAGATAGAATAGAGAATTTTACCGCCCTTTAGCTCATCAAATTGGCTTAGAACTTCATCAGCCCTGACTCTGCTAACAGAATCCTGATTTGGTTGAGCTTTGCTAAAATGAAAGCAGAGTAAAAATAAAATTGTCGCCAGAAACTTGTTCATAACCATTATCCAATATAGGTAATTTAATTGCTTCTATACGGGGCTCAAAAATGATGATCTGGCCTTCATATTGACAAACCTTATTACGGCAACTTATACCTGTTGATCGCCTTAGTTCTTCGGTTTACTGAATAACAATAAATGTGTGGCGGGCTGCTATCCAAAAAAAGCCCGGAACCTAAATATCCATTTTGATACTTCCAGTTACTAAAAAACTGCTTTGCTTTTCTCTTGTTGCTAAAATTCAAAAAACAAACAACAAGCAAGGTATCGGCGGCGCTACTAATATAGCCGGAATACTGCCTTTTATGCTTTTTGTAATATCCGGAAAATGTTTCACTATTACCTTGCCCAGCAACTTCGCCGTCAGCTACATAATTAGCATTTAGAATCTCTTCAAAAAATTGAACATCGATAAGTGAAGGGATATATTGCATGATGGCCTGCGAAGAAGGATACCTGTTAAATTCATTTGAAGTGTCTTTCAAAATTGTCGCATCGCCTTTAAAC
>JBAVMD010000551.1:0-10755 GCA_049689695.1 Chitinophagaceae bacterium
AGAGAGAATGGGGTCAGATAAAAAGAGGGGTTTTCCTGTTTTTATGAATGATAGAATTCAATATTTTAGTTAGCGATCCTACATGGGCAAGCATCTCACCCCATCTTCCCCCTCCACAACCTCATAAAATACCACAACATCACCCCAAAGCTCATCACCATAAAAGAGTAAAAAATTATATTCCCAGTCTTCATACTCCCTGCAAAAAACAACCAACCCATATAAATGCCCGCCCACATGTTCACGATCATCCAGATCAATCCCGCAGTGAGGGTGTAGAGAACGCGTAATAGAAAGGCTCTGAGTTCGGGGTCCAAGTTTATTGGTTTATTGGTTTACTGGTTTACTGGTTTACTGGTTTACTGGTTTATTGGTGCTGTTTAGTAAAGGTAAGGATCAGAAGTTTTGGAGGTTCTTTGATTTGAACCAATGACTAAATGACCTAATGACTCTATGACTTTATTTAACCAGCATCTCCGCAAACGCCGTACTATCCCCATTAAAAACATTAAAGTCAACATGCGGACCAATCCCATTCACCTTTCCTGTTTCGCTGTGCTGCCAGAAACTCCAGTTGCGGTGAATGCGCGGACGATGGCGCTGAAGATAATGCGCCGCCCAGAGCGGGTACTCATCAAATTCATCTTTCAATACCTGCTTGTAAAAATCGACATTGGTATAAATGATAGGCTTCACACGATAATATTCTTCCACCACATCCAGCCACTCTTTTACCCGCTCACGCAATTTTGCAGAAGATACACCATAGGTTTGCTCTACGTCCAGCACCGGCGGCAGATCGCCGGGCTCCAGTTCTACGCGCTTAATAAAGCTTTGCGCCTGTTGCTTGCCGCTTTTAGTGGCGATGAAAAAATGATAGGCGCCACGTGCAAGGCCTGCATCTTTCGCACGCTTCCAGTTGCGCTTGAAATAAACATCTTCGTTGCGCAAGCCTTCAGTTGCTTTGATGAATGCAAAACTGATCTGAACATCTTCTACCCTCATTTCTTTCACACTCTCCCAATCGATGATGTCCTGGTACTTTGATACGTCTATACCGTGAATGGAATAATTAACAGGGACCTCAATGCCGAATGCTTCATAACGGATGAAATGCGCCCTGCGCTCCATCCACCAGCCATACACTACAAAGCCGAGCATTACGAGGGTGATAACGCCTAAAAGGTAGATGAGGATTTTCCAGCCTGTGTTTTTCTTTTTGGTGGATGGCATAGAGATGAAGCAAAGAAAAGCAATGCGGATTAATAATTATAAAGAAAGCGCAGATTATCCGCTTCGCGGATGAAGAGGTATCACGGATTTTAAAAGGATTGCACAGATTTCACGGATGTGCGGCAGGGGATTCCAAATTAAGTTTTACTTTTTGATTTTTCTTTGCTGCTTGCTGCTTGTCGCTTACAGCTCGCAGCTTTCTAATCCGTGTAATCCCCTAATCCTTCTTCCAATCCGTGCTTCTTCTCATCCTAATGCACAATCTTCCGTAATACACGAAAATCCCTGTCGTTCCTGATGTCTACCGTATATACTCCCTTCGCATACCGCATGAAAGGAATAATCATTTCTATCTGCGCTCCGGGCGCAGTGGCCACATCACGATTGAATACCAATTGCCCCGCCGCATTAAATACACGCACCGATAACCTGTTGCCCGATGCATTCCTCAACCTTAATGTTGAATTGCCCGGTGAAGGATTAGGATATAGTTGCAGATCATCAGGCGGTAATAAGTCAACCGTTGATCTTGAAGCGGTCTTTGTTCCGGCAAGTATCCACAGATCAGGATCAATGAACAATGAATCTGCCTGGAAGCCAATATTAAAACTAAACACCTGCCCGCTGTACCGATGGTCTGCAACAACCCGCGCAATAGTATTAGCCCCCGTTTTAAACATCAGCTCAACAGGCATTTCATAAAAGCTTACAGAATTATGAGAAGTGGTTTGATTAAGCTTTACACTTACCCACGGACTTCCCGGCGCCTGGTACCAGTCTGCCGTATAATTGGCATAGCCTTCCCCATACACCCATTTCTGAAAGAAAGTGTTTAAGCTTTTTCCGCTCACCTGCTCAAGGTTACGCTGCAGATCGGCCGTCTTTGCAAAATCGTATCGGAGCGCAGGGTCTTCAAGATATTGACGAAGCCCACGGAAAAAAGAAGAATCACCCAATACCCATCTCAGCATGTGCGCCACATAAGCGCCCTTGTTATAAGAAAGCCTGCTATCGAAAATGCGGCCTACATTGGTGGTATCGGGAACAATTACAGAACCTGCAGGTTGCGAGATCACGGAGTTGAGTGTGCTTTGTAAAAAAGACCTGTAAAAAGTTGGAAAACCATATTGCAGGAACAAAGCAGTTGAGTAAGTGGCAAAGCCTTCGTTCAACCAGATGTGCTGCCAGCTTCCGCAGGTAATCTTATCGCCAAACCATTGATGCCCCAGTTCATGCGCAGATAAAGTAGGCGATGTATTGAACATAAAGCTGTTCGTCTGGTGCTCCATGCCGCCACTCCATCCAAACTGCGTATGGCCGTACTTTTCTTTTGCAAAAGGATATTCACCAAACAATTGCGAAAAGATCCTGAATGCATCCTTTGCATAGGTTTCAGAATTGAAAAAGCTTGTGGCATTTTCAGGATAAGCATAGCTTATAAAGTTATAAGCCTGGCTGCCTACGCGCACGGTATCTGTTTTCTGAACGTAATTGGTAACTGCAATCGCGACCAGATAGGAGGCAATAGGGTAACGATGTCCGAAATGGGTAGTGGTGATACCAGAAGCGGATTGTTTGCTTACCACCATCCCATTTGAGGAAGCGGTATAAGCAGCGGGATGAGTGATGATGACATCGATAGAATCCGCCTTATCTGTGAGATCATCCTTGCACGGCCACCAATCTTTAGCGCCATAAGGTTCAGACAAGGTCCAGATCACCGGCACGCCTGAATGCGCGCCCTGGTAAAATGCCCCGAAACCGCCGCCTGCGGGATCGCCCTGGTAATAGACCGAAACGGAATCCTTAACACCGGCATTGATGCTGGCCGGGAATTGTACCACCAGGCCATTGTTTTGCGGACGCGTGAAGGTTATTTTACTGCCATGATAGAGTATGCTGTCAACCACCAGCTGGTTAACCATATCGAATGTAATGGCATTTCCAGTTTGGATCATTGTAAAACCCGTGGTGATCTTTCCCCTGATGTATCGTATGGCAGGATCGATCTGCCACTCGCAACGGTAATGACGCACATTGTAATTGCCCGAAGCCACGCTTTGCATCCCCTGCGACAATAAGCCTTCCGCCGCCTTTAGCTCCGATTCAACAATGGTTGCCTGCTCTTTTCGAAAAACATCTTCCTGCGCCTGCAGTGCGAACGGGATGAATGCAGCCAGTAGTAAAAATTTCTTCATAAACAGGTTTATATCCTTAGAAATCACGCTGAAAAAACGAATATCCCTTTAAATCATTGCCTATTGGCACCATCAGTGTAATTTTAGGCGATTATGGGGCGGTTCAATAAGAGGGATTCTATTAATTTATTATCAAAGCTTACGCCAAGGCGGCTATGGAATGCAACCCGCGTACTGGGCAGCTTTTACGTGAGCAAATGGACAGGAAAAGCCATTCAATGGGGGCAACCGATCTCCATTTCTTTTGAGCCTACCACTTCCTGCAACCTGCGTTGCCCGGAGTGCCCAAGCGGTCTCCGCGCATTTACGCGGCCAACCGGAATGCTGCAAAAGGATTTTTTCAGGGATACGATCGATCAATTGTCCGGCGACCTTTTATACCTCACTTTTTATTTCCAGGGTGAACCCTACCTGAACCCGGGTTTCCTGGATATGGTACAATACGCGTCACAGAAAAAGATATATACCGCCACTTCCACAAATGCCCATTATCTCACCGAAGCCAATGCAAAACGCACGATAGAAAGCGGGCTTGACCGGCTCATCATTTCAATTGATGGCACCACCCAGGATGTTTACCAGCAATACCGCGTAGGCGGCAACCTGGAGAAAGTGCTGCAGGGTGCAAGGAACATAGTGAAATGGAAAAAGGAGCTGAAGAGCAAAACGCCCTTTATCATTTTTCAGTTCCTGGTAGTGAAGCCAAATGAGCACCAGATGGATGATGTGAAGTTGCTGGCAGACGAAGTAGGCGTAGACGATGTGTGGTTCAAAACAGCCCAGGTGTACGATTATGAAAACGATCCTCACCAATTGATCCCTACCAAAGAAAAATACAGCCGTTACCGCAAGAATGCAGCAGGGAGCTATTCTTTTAAGAACTCGCTCGACAACCAATGCTGGCGCCTATGGCATTCGCCTGTAATTACCTGGGACGGGATGGTGGTGCCCTGTTGTTTCGATAAGGATGCGCAGCACCGGCTGGGCGATCTGAAAGAGAAGCCGTTCAAAGAGATATGGCACAACAAAGAGTATATATATTTCCGCACGCAACTGATGCAAAGCCGCAAGAATATAGATATTTGCGCCAATTGTTCAGAAGGTACCAAGGTGTGGGAATCCTGATATGATGTTTTCCGATTCACAATTATACCGCTTGCGTTACCAGCACAAAACTATGCGTGAGCTGTGCGATGGACTTACAGAAGCACAGTTATGCACGCATGTAAATGAAGGCAAGTGGAGCGCTCATGAGAACATCGCGCATTTAGTGGCTTATCAGCCTGCGTTCTTAGCGCGCATGTTCCGGATACAGCAGGAAGAAGAGCCTTTGTTTGAACGATACGTGGCCGATAATGATCCGGCATTCGCCGAAACAGTGAAGCAACCAACGGCCGAACTTTTTGACAGTGCAGAAGCGGATAGGGATAGTATAGCCAGGATGTTATTGGCGCTGGATGAAGCATCGCTGATGCGCACTGGTATTCATGCGCGTTATGGTAAGCTGAATGTTATTAACTGGGTGGAATTTTTTCTTTTGCACGAAGCGCATCATCTTTTCACCATTTTTATGCTCACCGCCGATCTTAGAAAAATGCAGGCATAGAAATATTACATTTACAAAAGCAGTTTCAGCTATTTATGAGCATCGAAAAAGATATCTCGCAGCGTAAGTTCAAAACAGAACACCAGAAAGCCATGATTAACCTGGTATTTACGCACAACTGGATGTTAGAGCGCATGAAATTATTTTTTGAGCAGGCCGATCTCACCCCGCAGCAGTTCAACATCCTGCGCATTCTCCGTGGGGCCGGCCAACCTCTTTCTACCCTCCAGATACGGCAACGCATGCTGGATAAAATGAGCGACACCAGCAGGATAGTTGACCGCCTGATCAAAAAAGGCCTCGTGAAAAAAGTAGTGTGCAAAACAGACAGGCGGCTGGTGGATGTATCCATTTCCGATAAGGGCATGAAGCTGCTGGAAAAACTGGATGAAATGCAGGACAGCCTTGATGCCATTCTCAGCAACCTCAATGAAGCCGATGCAAAGCAGTTGAACAAATTGCTCGATAAGATCCGTAATTCCGAATAACATCCCTTTGAATGAACCGAAAAATATTTCTCTTCCTTTTATTATTATCGATGGCGGGCATTTGTGCCGCCCAAAATAAGTATGAGTTCCGCGCCGCATGGATAGCAACTGTTGAAAACATCGACTGGCCCAGTCGCAAAACGCAGAGTGTAGACAGCCAGAAGATAGAGTTCATCAACCTGCTCAACATGCATGAGCGCAATGGCATGAACGCTGTGGTGGTTCAGATACGTCCGGTTACAGATGCGTTCTATCCCTCACCGCTTGAGCCCTGGAGTGAATACCTTACCGGCAAGCAGGGCAGGCCGCCCGGAAGTTATTATGATGCATTGCAATTCATGATAGAAGAAACGCACAAGCGTGGAATGGAATTTCACGCTTGGTGCAATCCATACAGGGCGGAGTTTGCTGTGGGCAGATCTTCTATTGCGCCCACACACATCACCAGGCTGCATCCGGAGTGGTTCGTAACGTATGGAAATACGCGCTACTTTGATCCCGGCAATAAAGACGCGCAGCAGTTTGTGGTAAACGTGATCCGTGATGTTGTGAACAGGTATGAAGTGGATGCCATTCATTTCGATGATTATTTTTACCCTTACCGCATTGCAGGAAAAGAATTTCCTGATTCGATTACTTACCTGAAATACGGCAACGGGCTTTCAAAAGATGACTGGCGCAGAAGCAATGTTGACTCTGTGATTGTGATGCTCTCCCGCGCTATTAAACAGGAGAATCGTAATTGCAGGTTCGGCATTTCGCCTTTTGGCGTTTGGCGCAATAAGAGTAAAGATCCTGAGGGAAGTGATTCAAGAGCGGGACAAACGAATTACGACGACCTATATGCAGATATTTTGCTTTGGCTGAAAAAAGGATGGATAGATTATATTGCCCCGCAATTGTACTGGGAGTTCACGCATCCCAATGCGCCATACATGCCTTTGCTGGAATGGTGGAGCAAGAATAGTTATGGAAAACATTGTTATATAGGTTTAGGTATTTATCGCGCTGCTGCGGGTAATATCACAGCCCCGTGGAAAGATTCCACACTGTTGCCAAGGCAGATCAAAGCTTTGCAGAATATGCCTAATGTTCAGGGCGCTATTTATTTCAGCAGTAAATCCTTCTTTAAAAATCCAAATGGCTGGAACGACAGCCTGCGGAATAATTATTACCGGTATCCCGCGTTGGTTCCACCCATGCCGTGGATTCCGTCGACCATTCCTGCTGAACCGGAGGTGAACGCTTACATCCCTGAGCCAAACTCCCTGGCTTTTGAATTCAGGAAATTAAAACGGGACGATCAATTGAAGGGGTATGCTGTATACCGTTTGCCGGTAGCTGCGTCTGCCACTATTTCCATTCCGCCGTATGCATTCATTCCATATTCGGTGGATGCAAAATTGGTAATGCCACACAACCCCGCTTATAAGTACATTGTTACCGCAGTCAACCGGAACAATATCGAGAGTAAGCCGGTTCTTATTGCTAAAGTTCAGTAAGACAGTTTCACGCAAAGACGCAAAGGAAGACGCCAAGACGCGGGAGAGGCTTCGCCTTTTTTAATCACAGGATATCTACCTAAGAAAAGGCGAAGCCTCTTTGCGCCACTGCGTCCCCTTTGCGTCTTTGCGTGAAATCTTATTCATTAACTTTGCGCTTCGTAATCCAACTTCAAACATTAAACCATTCAACATGCCCGGCTTTGAACTTTTCGGACCAGAAGAACGCAAGGAAGTAAACGATGTACTTGAAACCGGCATCTTTATGCGCTATGGCTTTGATGGTCCGCGCAAAGGCATCTGGAAATCGAAAGAACTGGAGCAGGCCATCTGTGAAACCTTCGGTTCTAAATATGCACAGCTCACTTCCAGCGGCACAGCTGCCCTTACTACTGCCATGGCAGCATTGGGCATAGGCGCTGGCGACGAGGTGATTATACCCTCTTTTACTTTCGTGGCCAGCTTTGAGGCCATACTGGGTGTTGGCGCTATTCCCGTTTTGGTAGATGTTGATGAAACGCTTACGCTGAATCCAGAAGCTGTTAGAAAAGCCATTACTCCAAAAACAAAATGCATCATGCCTGTGCACATGTGCGGCAGCATGGCGGATATGGATGCGCTGCAATCGATCTGCAAAGAGCATGGGCTTATTTTGATTGAAGATGCCTGCCAGAGCATTGGCGGCACTTACAAAGGGAAATACCTGGGTACCATTGGCGATGCAGGAACTTTTTCATTTGATTTTGTAAAAACGATTACCTGTGCAGAAGGCGGAGTAGTGATGACGAATAATGAAGATGTATACATTAAATCAGATGGCTATACAGATCATGGGCATGATCATAAAGGAGCTGACCGCGGCGCTGATCTTCATCCATTTATTGGGTATAATTATCGCATTTCAGAATTGCATGCAGCCGTAGGGCTGGCGCAGATAAGAAAAGTGCATAAGTTCCTGGAGATACAAAAGCGCAATCATGAAATGCTGAAGAATATTTTATCACAGGTGCCTGAAGTTTCATTCAGAAGCATTCCTGATCCCGAGGGCGACAGCTGCACATTCCTGAGCTGGTTTGTTCCCACAGAAGGAATTGCAAAGAATGTGGTGGCAGAATTGAAAGCGCAAGGCATATTGCCAGGCAATTTCTATTGGTACGATAACAACTGGCACTACATCCGCAAATGGGACCATCTCAAGCAGTCCATCACACTCAACGCATTGCCTGCAGAACAACGCGATGCTGTAATGGCCAATGCTACCAAAGACTTTCCTGTCAGCGACGCCATCATGAGCCGCTGCATTTGCACCAGCATTAGCCTGTTGTGGACAGAAGAGCAAATAAAAGACAAGGGCGAAAAATTAGTTGCAGCAGTAAAGAAGGCGGTTGCTAAAGAACGTGAACTAGCCTGATTTCTTTCGCCGCGAAGCGGCAATCTGCGTAATCTTTAAATCGTAGCGGCTCAAACAGAAGCAATCAAAATAATAATCTGCGCTTTCTTTTTTATTTATCAGGCCGCGTGGAGCGGCCAGATAAAAAGAAAAGCCCAACCATAGGGTACGAAACCTATATTGAGCATTTTCACCTTCAAACCATCTGAAGTTAACGTCCACGTTAGCCGTTTAAAATACGGGACCCTTCCAGATAAGCATTTGTAGGATGGTAGATGAATAAAACAGAACCATCCTTAATTGTTTGTATTATGTTCTTGCTGAGTTTTGACGCAACGGCCGGGCATCCATGACTCCTGCCTGTGAACGGGTTCGATTGCAGATGGCGATCGCCAATGTAACCGGCCCCATGTATAACGATCTTTCTTGCTTCCGCATTGTTGTTGAAACCTTTTTCTAATCCATCTAACACTAAAGACAATCCATGCTGACCACTATAAGTTCCCTTTGTGAGATAAAAGCCAAGGCTGCTCTTATGTGATTCAGGCGTATTAGAAAATGAGCGTGCATATTCATCACCTGATCCGCGGCCATGTGCTACATAAGTCTGCATGATCACTTCATGACTATCAACATCTAATATGAACAGACGTTTCTGGCGTGATGACTGACTGAAATCAGCCACAGAAATTATATTGCTCTTTTTTACAAGACCAAGATTCAATAAATGCTTGTAACCTTTGAATGCATTCTGAAATGCTTCTTTGGTAAGTCCGCGGCCTTCGAGGCTCATCTCTTCATATAACATATTGCCTTCAGCTTCAACAGCAGCAGCCTCGTCGGTTGCCCTGCTTACAACAGCAATGGCAGACATATTATAATCAGGATGTGATGAAGCACTGTTTGAAGTGGCTATCAGGGAGGGGAGCACCAGGAGGGCTATCATTAAAACTGCACCGGACAAGGTTTTTCCTATTACAGACATTCTATAGTTTTTCATCATATTGCTTCGCGATTTTAAAACGGGGAATGTTAGAAAATAGTATATTGGAATCGAGAAGCAAAGGTCGGAAATTAATGTCTTTTTTATTGTGTGAAAGGTGTAAAGTTTTGTTACTAAAATGGGAATGATGAGTCCGGCTAAGATGTTTATATATAATATGTTCAATAACTAAGAGGCGTAGCGCGAAAAGTCAAACATAGAGGCTTAATACTTTTCATTTTTATGTTTTGTTTTTATCCTTTACAGGATCGGGAACCGGCACTTCATCAATATTCTTTGATCGGTCGTTGTATTCACTTACATATATCTTTATTAGCAATAAAAAGAGCGATAATAGTATCGGGCCGAAAATGATGCCTATAAAACCGAATACGCTTACACCTACTATTACACCAAATACAGTGATGAGAGGATGAATATCTCCTACTTTTTTATTGAACCAAAAACGGAATACATTATCAACTAATCCTATAATGATGAGTCCGTACGCAAGCACTGCTACACCACGGGTTGTATCTCCATTAGCGAATAACAGCAATGAGAGCGGAATATAAGCGAGTGCAGCGCCAACCACCGGCAGCATGGCTGTAATAGCTGTAATAACAAACCAGAAAACAGGCTCATCAACACCAATGATCCAATAACCAATCAGGCCAACAATTCCCTGCATCAGCGCAATGATCGGAATGCCTACGGCATTCGAGATCACCATAGTGTTGAGATCTTTCCTGATCAATAGCACATTCTCATCTTTAACGGGCATCCAGGAATAAATGCCGGTTTCCATTTTGCGGCCGTTGGTGAGCATAAAGAATAACAGGAAATACATCACGATAAGCGTGGTGAGCGTATTCATGGTGGCCGAAAGAATAGAAGGAACGGTACGTGTTCCCCAATCGGTAAGCTTTTGAACATTTTCAGGGGTGAAGACATTAAAATTCCATTTCTGCTCATATTGAGCAACAAATTGCTGTATCCTTACCAAAACCTCCTTCGAATGGTCGATAGCAAACCCCACTTTGGTGCTCATCATATTAATAAGCAGCAGAATGGGCAATAAAATGATCAGGAACGATAAGACCATCAGGAAAACCGCGGTAGCGCCTTTTTTCCATTTATACCTTGCCGTTAGTATGAACATGTGTTTGCGCAGCAGTACGTATAAGGTATAAGCGCCCAGCACTGCCGGGATAAAGAACTGCAGCTCGCGAAATAGAAGTATACCAAGCAGCACTATAGCTGCCAGCAATAAAACCTGCCTGATGATGTCTCCGGGAATTCTTTTCATTAAGATAAATGTAGTGTATTCAAAAAGAAGGCCAGAGAAGTTTAAAG
>JBAVMD010000552.1:0-7269 GCA_049689695.1 Chitinophagaceae bacterium
GGCATATCATCTGCCGTATAAGGAAACGCCGATGGAAAAGCCTTCATGCTGCCCGGAAGCGGCGAAACGGAATTACCGAAAACAGGATCTACCAATATCTTCCTGCCATTAACCTGCATGAAATAAGAAGAATGGCCCAACCATACCAGCACATCTTTAGCAGCATCCAATGTATGCAGGTTGGTTTTTACAGCGGGAATTTCATCTGCAGGAATTACTCTTTTATCTTTTTCGAAGAAGAACTGCTTCAACATTTTAAAATAGCTCGTTCCTTCAGTTTTTACAGGTGTGTGGTGAACGTTCTGGAATTGTCCATCCCTGTAATTCGGAGATCTTTTGATCTTTTCCAGTTGCTCACCGGAAGGGGTTTTGCCGAATTTTGGTTGTTGCATGAAAGCGAAAACGGAGAGGATGAGGACGGCGATGATCAGTAGGATAATGAGCATTATTGAAATTTTTGGGGAACGCGGATCATCAGGATTTATCCGGATCTGTTGTTGAAGTCATGAGCGCCTGAGTAAATTAAATGACCAATCTTAATAAATCCTAATGATCCTAACGATCCGCGTTCCGTTTTCCATTCGCACCGCGAATACCTACTTTTCGAAATTCCTCAACACACCCGTATAATTCGACGGGCGGATCTTTTTCAATTCTTTTTTTACAGCAGCCGGTATCTTCAATCCATCAATAAACTGCTGGATGGTTTTTTCCGTAATGCCATCTTTGCCGCGGCTCAGTTCTTTCAAAGCCTCGTAAGGCTCGGGATAATTTTCTCTTCTGAGAATGGTTTGAATAGCTTCCGTTACCACAGCCCAGTTATTATTCAGGTCCTGCGCGATCTTGTCTTCATTCAGCAACAACTTATCCAATCCTTTTTCAATGGATTTTAAAGCGATGGTAATATGCGCGAATGGTACGCCGATATTACGCAGCACCGTAGAATCAGTAAGGTCACGCTGCAATCTTGAAATAGGCAGCTTGTTGGAAAAATGTTCCAGCAATGCATTTGCAACTCCCAGGTTGCCTTCTGCATTTTCAAAATCGATGGGGTTCACCTTATGCGGCATGGTAGAAGAACCCACTTCACCTTTCTTTGTACGCTGCTTAAAGTAATCGAATGAAATATACGTCCACACGTCCCTCGAGAAATCGATCAGGATATTATTAATGCGGCGCATGCCATCAAAATGCGCGGCCAGGCTGTCGTAATGTTCTATCTGCGTAGTGTATTGCTGGCGCTGCAAACCCAGTACGCGTTCCACAAATTCATTGCCCAGCTTTGTCCAGTCTTTTTTGGGAAATGCCACATGGTGCGCATTGAAATTTCCCGTTGCTCCGCCAAACTTGGCCGAGAAAGGTATCTGGATGAACTGCTCTACCTGGTTCTCAATGCGCTCCACAAATACCATCAGCTCCTTGCCCAGTATGGTAGGGCTTGCGGGTTGCCCGTGCGTACGCGCAAGCATCGGCACATCACTCCATTGAATAGCCAGCAATTTAAGCTGCCGGTTAAAATTGAGGAGTGAAGGCAGGTATTCAAATTCCACTGCATACTTCCATGAAAGCGGTATCGCAGTATTATTGATGTCCTGTGAAGTAAGACCGAAATGCACCCATTCTTTCAGCTCGCCTGCTTTTACTTCGTCCAGCTTCGTTTTTATAAAATATTCTACGGCCTTTACATCGTGATTGGTGGTAGCTTCTGTTTGCTTGATGGCCATTGCATCTTCCAGGCTGAACTCTTCCACCACCTGCTGCAATTTCTTTTTTACTGCCTGCGATAGGCTGAAGAATTTCTTATCGCCCAAAAAAAGAAAGTAGCTTATCTCTACCAGCACGCGGTATTTTATCAATCCAAATTCAGAGAAATAGTCGTCCAGGTGTTGTACCTGGTTGCGGTAGCGCCCGTCAACAGGAGAAATAGCCGTAAGTGCAGTCAGTTCCATCCATTTAAAAATTAAGCGTATGCTTTCCGGGAGTAATTTTGCGCCACAAACCTACTGTAATTTTTTGTCTTGCAGGAGATGCAGGGATTTACGGGGGCTATAAAACAAACCATTTGGAGAAGAAGATAAGGGTAGGAATTGTAAACTATCTAAACACAAAGCCTTTGCTGTATGGCCTGCAGCATTCCGCTATTATAAATGACATTGTGCTGGTGCAGGATTATCCCGCCGCCATCGCCCGGCAGCTTCAGCAGGATAAGATCGATATGGGACTGGTGCCAGTAGCCGTTATTCCCAAATTGCCCAAAGCGCATGTTGTAAGTAATTATTGCATCGGCTGCGACGGACCTGTGGCTTCTGTTTGCCTGTTCAGTGAAGTGCCCATGGCCCAGGTAAAAACAGTATTGCTGGATTACCAGAGCAAAACTTCGGTAGAGCTGGCCAGGCTGTTGCTGAGAGATCATTGGAAAATTGAACCGGAGCTTATATATACAAAATCCGACTACCAATCGGAGATACAGGGAACAACAGCCGGACTTGTTATTGGCGACCGCGCGCTGGCGCAACGAAATGTATCGCCTTTCATTTATGACCTGGGCGAAGCCTGGAAGATTCACACCGGCAAGCCCTTTGTATTTGCGGCCTGGATCAGCAATAAAGATCTGCACGAAGATTTTATCAGGGCATTTGACGAAGCCAATGCATTTGGCCTGCAGAATATTGCCAATGTGTTATCTGAAGTAAGCCATCCTTCTTTCGACCTGGAAGAATACTACACGAAGTTTATCCGGTACAAACTGGATGATGCGAAAACGGCGGGAATGAAATTGTTTTTGGAAAAAATCAGCTGATAAGATGATTAGCTAATTTGATGATCAGCTGATTAGCTGATGTGTTCAACTTCCTGCCTGCCGCCTCCTCCTGGTTTGCAAAGCCCGGTTGTTTTTCCATCAGCTAATCAGCCAATCAACTAATTCTTGTTAATGCGCTACAACAACACGTGCTTTTGCCGATTGCCCGCCTTGCCTTAGTTCTACCACATAAGTTCCTGCCGGCAGATTTTGAATGTCGTTAACAAGCATAGCGTTGTTGCCGCGATAAACTTTTTCCTGCTGACGATGCGCCGTTCTGCCCAATGCATCTATCAATCTTATTTCTGCAAGGCCATCGGTTGATGCCTGGTAGCTTAGCTGCAAATGCGTGTTGGCAGGGTTAGGCTGCAGTTGCAGTGCTGTAAATAATTTTGAGCCATTGAGCATGATGATGCTGCTGAAGCTTACCGTACCATCTTTTTGTACGATCTGCAGACGATAGAACATTTTACCCTGGCCTGGTATAGTTGCATCATCCAGGCTGTATTGCTGTTGCTGGGTGCCTCCCTGGGCATTTACCGTACCAACAGGTTTAAATTGCCTGCCGTCTGTGCTGCGTTCTATGATGTAGTTGCTCACACTGCTTTCATCGAATGTTGTCCAGCGAAGCTTTGCTTTATTGTCAGACATTACACCTGAAAAATTCTTCAAGCTGAAAGGAAGCGCAGCCCCGCAGAGGGTAGTGATCTCTGCCTGGGTAAGTGCGCGGTCATAAATGCGTATCTCATCAATATAACCTTCAAACCAATAAGGGAAAATAGCGCTGCCAAACCTGCCCAGGTAAAGATCGGCGGTATTACCCACGTAAGTGTTACTGGTGTTATTGCTCCTTAGCAGCACACCATTCTGGTATTGTTTAGCCGTGGTTCCGTCAAAAGTAAATACAACACATGTCCATTGATCTTTCGCCACATAAGGCGCCGGGTTGCCATAACCGTTGAAAGCGCTGTTGGCACCGAAGTGGCCAAAATAATGCTGACGCAATGTATCGGGCGTTGAGCTATTGCAATTGTTGGCAAAAGTAGCATTGTGGTCATCAAAGCGCATGGTGTACATGGCGTTGGTGGGGTTGTCTGAATCACCCTTGCCGATAATGGTGTTTCCATGGCAGGGCCCATAATAATAACCCGTGGGCTTTATCACTGCATACATCGTAATGCGGGAAGGGTTCAGCGCCGCAGTGTGGGCTACGCGCATGTAAGAGCTCTGCCCGTCAAAATAATACGCTCCGTTGGCATTGCCGAACCTGTCAGCCGCAGGCGTGGCATTGTTGAAAACGGGGTTGTGGTTATTGCCGCTTGCATCAAGCGCATTCGAGTTGAATGGATAATATGCTACCAGGCCCTGCGTCAGCTGCGAAAAAGCTGGCTGAGCCAATAATACCGTCACGAAGATCAATACCAAAAATGAACGGGCCTTTACCATGCGAAAAACGTTTTAACGGTTAATAGTCTTTCGAAGGTGGATTCAGAGGGTGCACACATAAAGCGATATGTCTTTGCTGTAGTTAAGACAGTGCAATATAGAAACGATGCTGCCGTGCGTGCCCGGGATTTATTAAGTGTGCAGTTTTGGCTGATGAACGTGTAAGTTTAAGCGGAAGAGGTGTGTAAAAAGGAAGCTAAAATTGTGATAAAATGCAGGTTATCACTAAAATAAAATACCTGTTTTGGTGTTATAAGCTCTTATTTTCGCGAAAATCAAAAAGGTTTACCCAATGAAAATTCAATCGATTCTTATTATTACGTTATTCGTATGTACGCTGGTGTCTTGTACTAAAGAATGCCCGCCGGACGAACTCGGCTGTATTACCGAGCTGGAAAAAAACCTGATTGCTTATTATCCGTTCAATGGCAATGCAAATGACGAAAGCGGCAATGGCAATAATGGTGTAGTAAACGGCGCATTTTTTACCACCGATCTTCTTGGCAGGCCGGGTAAGGCAGCCGGATTTGATGGCATCAATGATCATATCATCGTAAACGATAATGGCAAGCTGGCTCCCGCGGAGATCACTATTTCCATGATGGTGCTGGTGAACAATACCAACCGCCGCCATGCCATCCTTAACCACGTAGATTTCCAGACCGCTAAAGGTGCTGTTTACGGGGTAGGACAGGCGCTTGATAATACCAACCGCTGGGAGTTTACGGCTATTAACAAAGACTGTAACACCACTTACGTTTATAATGAAGCGGATTATGCTACCAGTTCAGAAGCCCTGCAGGCCGGCCGCTGGTATCACCTGCTGACCACTTTTTCAAAAGGCGTTCAGAAGCTTTATGTAAATGGGGAGCTGCGCGCTACAAAAACGCGTGAATTCAACGCACTGCCCAATTGCAGCGCCGGACAATTGGTAATTGGCGGATGGTGGAAGAACGACATCGTTTCCATCGATGGAAAAGTTGACGAGATCCGCATTTACAACCGTGTATTGGAAGAGTGTGAGATTGGTAAGTTGACGGAGATCTTTAAATAAGAGATTAGCTGATGTGATGATTAGCTGATTAGCTGATTGAAGAAGTTCTTTCATCAGCTAATCAGCTAATTACCTAATCAACTAATTTTAAAACAAAATATGTTAAGCTGCAGGTCATACGGCGGCTGGCCTTCCCTGTGAAAAGGCGTAGGATATACCATTGCAGCTTCCCTGATATAATAAGCGAAATTATTGGCTTCTACTAACTGCAGTATTTCAGTAAGCTCATGCGTTTTATTGAAGTGTCCGTGAAATTCTATGAACAGGTTGTCGATCATCTGCAGGCGGTCTCCGCAATCTTTCAATACTTCGTATTCCGCGCCTTCAATATCCATTTTCAAAAAATCAACCTTACGGTCCAGCAGGTTTTTCAATCGCGTGGCTTTTACTTCCACAGTACCCGCTGAGTTTCCCTGCTCTTCAATCCTGCTGCTGTGTGTTCCTTCGCCCGCAAATTGTAAAGTGGTATCTTCTTTCCAGATCGCTTCATTGCGCAGCTCAACATTTGTAAGATTATTGGCGTCAATATTTTTCTGTAAGAAAGAAAAATTCGTTTTATCTGGCTCAAAGCCTACAATATGCGCACCGGGAAAATGTGTTTTGAGATAGATGATCGCCAGGCCGATATTAGACCCGCAATCCAGCATGTAAGGAGTTGGGTTGGTAATGGGCAACTTGTAAACTTCTTCAATAAAGATCTCCTTGATGCTGTGCCATAGTTCAGGCCCGTTGTTGAAATGGATTGTTTTTCCTTTGAGATCAATGGCATGCGGGCTGTTGTAAGGAAGATGTTTCAGCTTCCACACAGTGTAGCGGTTCAATCCTGCTTTTTTCGCATTTCCTGATGTCAACTGCCTTGCTCTGAACCGGAGACCATGCAGCACATTGCTCAAAAAACCACTTCTTTG
This sequence comes from Chitinophagaceae bacterium, assembly GCA_049689695.1. Taxonomy (GTDB): domain Bacteria; phylum Bacteroidota; class Bacteroidia; order Chitinophagales; family Chitinophagaceae; genus DASPKM01. Next base: position 6,209 of record JBAVMD010000552.1, read on the forward strand.
TGCCATTGTTTTGATAAGTTTGCAATATTACATAATCCCATAATACTTTGCATAATAAAACAACTCGCACTGCATGGTATCTGTTGTGATCTGTTCCATCAATAAAATGCTGGCTGCGCAGGTAGAAAAAAATATAGACGAGACCATCGGGGTTCCATGGCAGCTGATTCTTACAGACAATCTGCAATTAAATAAAGGGATTTCATGGGTGTATAATCAAGGTGCGCAGCAGGCACAGTATGACATCGTTTGCTTTGTTCATGAGGATGTGCTTTTTCAAACGCCTTCCTGGGGCAGGACCATCGTTTCTTATTTTGAAAACAATCCGCAGTTAGGCATTGTAGGCGTAGCCGGTGGTAAATACAAGGGCCGCGCATTGTCTGGCTGGTGGAATGGCATACCCGCCACGGATTGCTCCAACATATTGTATGTTGATCCGCAGGAAAAGCCCGCACGTGCATTTGCCAATCCTGATCCCTCAGTGAAATCCCAGGACGTAGTTACCGTGGACGGCGTTTTTATGTGCACTCCTAAAAAAGTATGGGAATCAGTGAAGTTCGATGAATCCCTTATCGATGGTTTTCATTTTTACGATATTGATTTTTCGTTCAGGATATCCCGAAATTACCAGGCGGCAGTAAGCTACGAAATAGACATTCTGCACCTGACACGCTGGGGGAATTTTGGCGATGCATGGCTTGAGCTTGCATTGAAATGGCATGCGCGTCATAAACAGCAATTGCCTGCCATGGTGAATAAAGATTTTATTGTGAGCAAAATGGAATTGCGCATTTACAGGAACTGGCTGATGAGGTTGAAAGATGAGCGGATCAGCTTTGGCAATAAACTGAAATGGATATTTTCAACTGCTCACTGGTTGAATCCCTTGTGCTGGCCGCACATCGGGTTGTTCCTGTTTCCTAAAACCGGTAACAGAATTTCATCGTTAAAAGGAATTAGAAAATAACTCAATTTGAAAATGTGAAAATGAAGAATACGCTTTCATGATATTCACAGATATTGCTGCTTTTTTCATTTTCGAATTGCGCAATTTTCAAATT
>JBAVMD010000553.1:0-5345 GCA_049689695.1 Chitinophagaceae bacterium
TTTCAGCAAGGCTATAGAATGGCACTTTCGAAACTAATTCATGAATATCCTCGCCGCTGATTGTCTGTATTCGTAGTACCACTGTGTCCAGTTGGTCAGGGCTTGAACGCCAGAGAACTTCAGTCGCGCCACAGACCACCCCCATCCAATAAGGAAATGTAATCGAAATTTCACTCAAAGAATTTTGCAGATCATCATCCAAAACATGGGCGGCCGTCATGCACACCAATCCTTCTCCAAGAGATAAATGCAACATACTACCCTTGATCAGAAAACAGGTAGCAAATTGATCCTGTATAGTTATCTGGCCAACTAATACGCTTAATTCCAAACGACCAATATCTGAATCAAACCTGGGCCTGCGTGATGCCAGCGGGTCTGATTTGAAATAATCCAGCACTGCCTGCTTTCCCTGATATACAACATCCTCCGGTGGATTCTTAATTGGATTGCCCAAAAGCGCAACGGTATCCATAACAGAATACGGTTCTGTATCATCCATCGAAATTTCCATCGGGTTTTCTTGTCTCTCTAAAAACGGAATCAACGGAGTGATATCTTCAATCTGGTTATGATATAAATCCAATACCCGCAATTGCGGCATATACTCCAAATCAATTTGCGAAATGAGATTGCGGCCAACCTTTAAATTCTTGAGGTTAGGTAACTTACTAAGTGATTTTAAAGACGATATCTGATTACAGTTTAATACCAGTTCTTCCAGCATAGGAATCTCACCCAATAAAGAAACATCCTGTATACCCCATACATCTTCTGGTTCTCCACCACACATTAGTCGCTTGAGCTTAGTTAAAGACCTGAATGCGGCTGGGATTTTATTAAGCCTGTTTTTTTGTTCGGGAGAAATAACCTCATCCCGCATTGTGTGGTTGGTAACACTTAAGTCTTCAATATGTGTGCACTGTTTTAGCAACTCGTCTAATTGTGTGCCTTCTTCAAAATCTGCATCTTTCAAACCTAAATGGTCAAGATATAAATAACCAGCTTTCGACTCCAGGCAGTGTTTCACTTTGGCTATTGCGTCAGCAGCATGGTCGGGATTATCCTGCACGTTCAGGGTTATACTGATTCTCTTTATCCTGCCCTTTAACTTCGCTGGCAACTGAACGATCATAGTCCCTGCAGCATCAGGATTATCCTCTGCAATCAATATCGGTGTAAGACTCTCCCCTTTCTTCACTTCAACTCCTGCACTTATCTTCCCCAACTCACTGTCAAAACCCAATGGCAGCAAATGCCTGTGCAGCAATAAATAATTCAGTTTCTCCGCATCCGAATTTGTTGAATTGATGTATTCAATTATGCTCCTCTCCATTTCCGAGGGATCAAGAATGGATTGGGCAGTGAGCAGGTGAATGCTTTTTAATTTTTTGCGCTGCCCATAACGGTGCTCTACCTGGGAATAATCATGCAGAAAAGCAGCAATCGTGTTTTTTCGTTTTTCGCCGAGGTTCAATTCGAGGTCAGCCAGCAGCATATCACGCACATCTTTATGCATCTCATATAATTCAACGCCTACTTCGCGGCACAGGTTTGACAAGAGCAGGTCAGACACTGCTATGTGCGGCATTTTATAAAAACTATCCGCATCAAAAACATACTGATATTGTTTGAAGTTGTTCCAAAGCTGGTAAAGCAGATCTGCATTAAACACCAATGGCACGGCAGCATGGCAGGCAAATATGTAACTGCTTTCGCTTTGCGCGCGAAAGCGGTCGATCTTTTCCTGGTGTTCGCTGATGCTGATCATGCCAGTTTGATAATTTTTGCAGTTCCCTTTAAAAAGTCCACGGCATTCTTTATTCCGGCTTCATTCGCTTCAAACATGGCTACATTTTTTGCAATTACTTCCGCAGAAGTATTTTGCCAACGCTCTTGCGGCATTGGATTGAGCCATGCAATTTTATTGGTGCGATCATTCAGCTTCCTTAAAAATTTCCGGTTTGCTTCAACACGCCTGGGATTATACAGGTTTCTTGCAGCGCCTGCATCACTGAAAATAATAATGCCATCGGATGCGCTTTTCAAATGACCTAACATCCTGTCAGCGCTTTCGGTCTTTGTATGTATCCTATTTAAATAAACATGCTTGTCGAATGAATTATAAAAGTAAAAATTGAACAAGCGCCTCGCATCTGCGCTCTTTGTTATTCCCAATGCCTGTTCCATTTCCCGCTGCAGTTGCACCGCCAATTGCTCAAATGCCACCATCGATCCCAGGTGGTCTGTCAGCAGCAACAACCGGATTGCATTTGTTCTCTGCTTCTTAAAAGTAAACCCGCTGAAATAACCCTTGCTGATCGTTTTCTTTATCGTAGCGTCAACATCAATCTCCAATGAAGGATCAGCCTGGCGAAAGCTCGGAAAAGCCCTGAGGTTCTGCTGTATCTTCCTCCTATCTACCGGGAAGTAATATTGCGTAAATAAAAATTTACTTTTTTCTATCTCTACCTCACGGTCTTCAATGCCCAGATTATGTTTGGGTTTGTATTCGCTTACTGCAATTCTTACAGGAATAGGCTGATTGGCGGGAATATCGGCATCTACCGCTTCTGATTCAGCATGGCTCTCCTGCGCAGGCTGTTTCTTGTTTCCGGTTTTATCATCGGGCTTCGGAGCGTCCTCTTTCTTTAATTTATTCTCCTCTTCATCTACAGTTGTTTCCTGCTTCGGCCTTTCTTTGGAGCTGCCAAAATCCAGCAAATAACTTGCTTCAAATATTTCTTCGAATACCTGCTCACTGTAACCAGGCTTTAGCCACAGCAATTTGCACAAATGCAACAACTCGCGTCCGGGAAAAATTTCGGCGACATTCATTTCAGCAGAACGCTTGTTCAATTCATCAACAAGGTTTTGGTAGGCAGGCATGTTCAAGCCCAACCTGTGATCCAACACCTTTAAAAAAGTTGAATACTCCTCAATGCCAAGCAGAAAACCATTCTGCCGCAACCGGTCGAAGAAATGATATAACGGCAATATGGAAGCGGTTTGCTCCACCTATGTTGTTTTGAACAGTTGGTTAGACTCCCATGTTTTCAACAATGCCTGCCGGAAAGGGATCGGGGTATTTTCATCCAGCTTTCCTTTTTCATATTTTTCTATACGCTCAAGCTCCTTCTTTTCGCTTCCGGTAAGTTTATCTTTTCTTGTAATCCGGTCATTTACTACCCGGAACCAATCCAGCAGCTCGCTGGTGGCCGGCTTTTTTTCATTCTCCGCAAACTGTGCTTCTATTTTAGCGCGAATGTCGAGGAACAAATGCACTGCGTTGGTCACCAGTTTTTCATTCGATCTTTGACCAAAACGCGCATGAATGATCTTCGTTAAATCATCGTGAGCAGGGAATTTAATGTAGTGATATAAGCAGCGGCGCAAAAATGCAGGCGGCAGCTCCCGCTCGCGATTACTTGTAATAAAGATCAGCACCTTGCTGCTTGCTTCGATCCGCTCATTTAATTCAGGAATAAAGAATTCTTTCTTTTCAATTTCCAGCAGCAGATCGTTCGGGAAATCGATGCCTGCTTTGTCTATCTCATCAATCAAAAGAATATTTGGAAGGTTTCCATTCTGAGGTTCCGTTAATGCCTCGGCAAATTTTCCATAGCTGATATAATTCCTGATCTTACGCGCGGATGCGCTTTGCGCATTTACATCATACATCCGCTTCAATGCATCATACTGGTAAATGCCTTCTTTAGCGGTGGAAGTTGATTTGATGTCCCACCTGAAATAATGATTTTTATAATTTTCTCCGTGCAGTTCGGCGGCAACGGCTTCTGCCAGCCTTGTTTTGCCGGAGCCCGGCTCACCCATTAACAACAAAGGCTGTTCTACCAGCAAGGCCAGGTTAACTGCTTCCACTAGTTCAGGTGAAGGATCATAGACTTCAAGGTTTAAGGCGGGCTGTTTTAAAAAGGTTCCCGTATAGGTCAGTGTATCCATTTATCGTTCATTTTTATGTTTAGTTGCGCACAGATATTTTTGATTACCTGGTACGGTTTGTTACCTTCTTTCAGGACCGCTTTCGGATCATCGTTAAAACAACAGACTTTCTTATATACTGAGGGAGAAGTAAGGCTCCACCCGATCCATTTAATAATGTCAGCCTCTTCGATAGCCTGGATAGGCGCCAGATCTATGATCCTTACATCTTCACATTTCACTGCATTGATTGGATGCGCATCTTTTTCATTTTCATTGAACCAGAAGAAATACTTATCCTCTTTCAGATCGTAGTTGGCCAGCTTGTTCTCTATGAACAGGATAATCAATGAATTGCTATGCTGCTTCCGAACAATATTCACATCCATGAACGAAAGGAATTCAGTATACAACCGGTGTAGCTCCTGCTCGTTATTGAGGATGTTTTCGGGGCCTTTAATTATGCAAACAAAATGATCTTCTTTCAACCGGTCTTCTAACTCACTTCTCAGAGCCGCGATTTGTTTTTGCCGGTTGCCAACAGAAGTATCTATCTCAAATTTTATGAACAGCTCCTGGATGAACCGTTCAAAAGAACCACCCAAAGCGGAACTACAGTCGATGGTGATGTGCTTATCATTCAACAATCCTTCTACATGCAACAGTTGGTTATACAGCCATCTCACATCATTGCCATGCTCATCGCTATCCCCATGCAATAAAAAAGCGGCAATCTTCCTGTTCCGGTAAATAAGATGAAAATTGCTGGTTTGCAGCTTGAAGTCAAATTCACAAAGGGCGTCGTAAAAATCAAGCTCTGCCTGTGGGACGATCCTGGCTACCGGTGCTGGTTTGTAGAAATTCCCGATAAACATTTTCAGCCGGCCTATAAAGCGTACATGATTATGATTATCGGGAGGATTTATAAAGTCGTTAATGAAATTGTTTAACGTATCATTCCCATCGCCGAAAAATAATTTCAGCTCTTCCAAGGCTTCGTAAAGCTGGTTTTTACTGATCAAACCATATATTTCTTCTTTACTCTTCATGGCGCATTATACATTTTGAAGCACAAACATTCGAAGGCGTTGTAAAAACTGCACCTGGTTAAAATTATTCGATGGATTTATGTAATTATTCATCAGCTCATTCAGCGAATCATTCGCATCGCCAAAAATCTTTTTTAATTCTTCAAACCCGCTGAGCAGATCGCCTTTATTTATCATTGTCAAAATCTTCTCCTTACCGGCATTGATGGGTGCAGGAGCAGCTGGCACTTTCACCTTATACAACTTATCCAGCTGCATACTAAAATGCAACAGCAATCCTTCCGTGTTTTTGTACTCAGTTTTGAAATGCTTCAGCTTTTGAAGCACTTGTTCAAACTCTTCAAGACTTGGCTC
>JBAVMD010000554.1:0-9383 GCA_049689695.1 Chitinophagaceae bacterium
ACTCTGCGCAAACTCCCCGATCTCTTTTTCTCTGCGGTTGGTCTCTTTAAAATTAAATCCTCTTGTCTGATCTTTAACATCTTGTTAGGCCATCTCAACTATGGAATGAACGTTCTATCGTGTCTACCGATAAATTGCTCCGACATGAAACTCCTGCGCATCCTGCTGTATGCATTCCTCGTTTGTATATGCCTGGTAGTTTTTACAGCTTCGGGATATTGGTATAAAGCCACGCATAAAACAACAGCATCTCCAACAGAAGCGATAAGCGCAAGGCCTGCGAGCAGGCTTAAACTGGAAACAAAGGCAACAGCAGCCAAGAAATTTGCGGTTAAGAATAATTACAATCCGAAGTTTTGTTTTTTGATCGATATGGACCTTCCTTCCGGACAAAACCGTTTTTTTATTTATGATCTTTCAACTGACAGCATCATGGATGCAGGCCTTGTTACACACGGGCGATGTAACGAATCATGGTTGAATGGCAGAAAGTATTCCAACCAGATTGGCAGCGGCTGCACCTCGCCGGGTAAATACAAGATCGGGAAGTCTTATTCAGGGAAATTTGGACTGGCGTATAAGTTGTATGGATTGGATTCTACAAATAACAATGCATTCAAGCGCTATGTTGTTCTGCACTCACATGAATGCGTACCTGAAAACGCAGTAGACCCGCTGCCTATCTGCCAGAGCGATGGATGCCCTACGGTTTCCGCAGGCTTCCTGCGAAAATTAGCGGGTATGATCGATCAATCACCGAAGCCGGTATTGTTGTGGATATATGAGTAGGGATTAGCTGATATCAGATCATGATTGTGCGGGCTGGACGACTTTCGCTTGTGCGATGGCGTTGGCAAACCAGGTGAATTCATTTACAAATCGATCAGTGTTCTTTACAATATCTTCTCTCAATGGCTCGAAGGCTTCATTAAAGGCATGCTGTATTTCGGGTATCAATAGTTTAAATGGCAGGGGATAACCACCCAGGCTTAACACCACATGCTGCATCTGTGTAGATGCATTGATGCCACCCATTTTACCACTGCCGGTAGCTATTACACCGATGGGTTTACGCGCAAACTCGGCCCAGTAATAATCCAGTGCATTTTTTAAAACGCCGGTAAAGCTTCCGTGATATTCAGGACTCACCAGCAGAATGCCATCAGCATCTTTTAATTGTAAGCCAACGCTGGATATTTCGGGACGTATTGGAAGGCCTTTGCCATAATGTTCATCCATCAACGGAAGCGGGTGCGTTGCAAGGTCTATCATGATAGTTTCCATGCCACGCTCCTTTAGTTTCTTCTCCACATAATATGCTATCTTATGTGTTTGCCTTCCTGCACGTACGCTTCCCAGGAATATGGCGATCTTCATAACGAACTCTCCTCTTCTTCCTGCCGGTCTTCATTCCATTCTATAATAAAATTATTCCTGCCTTCGCCGATAAGAATATGCATGTATTTCTGCTGCACCAGTTCCAGCATAGACAGGAAAAGAAAAATTGCATGAATGCGGTTCTCGCATACCTCAAAAATGTTTTCGAAAGAAAGCGTGCGCTCATCCTTCACACGGCTGAGCATGTAATCGCGGCTTTCTTCCATGGTATAGTTATACCTGAATACCACGTGCTGCGGCTTGTTGTCACGCTCGTTCATGCGCTGCATTACGCGCTCAAACGTTTTCATGAGCTTGAAGAGAGTCACTGTTTGTATTTCGGTGCCTTCACTTGCATCTTCGCCTATCACCATTAGTTCTTTCTGCAGATTGCCACGTTTCACCATCAGCATACGGATGGCTTCCATATCAGCCATCTGCGCAGCAGCTTCTTTGAATTTTTTATACTCGAGAATTTTGTCGATCAGTTCCTGGCGCGGATCAATCTCGTTGCCTTGTTCATCCAGCTCTTTACGCGGCAACAGCATTTTAGCCTTGATGCGCATGAGCGTTGAAACAAAGAGTATGAACTCACTCGAGAGCTCGATGTTCACGGTGTCTTCGCTGTGAATATAATTGAGGAAGTCGTTAATGATCTTTGTGATCGGGATGTTATAGATGTCCAACTCGTCGCGCTCGATAAAGAACAACAGCAGATCAAACGGTCCCTCAAATTGCGGAAGCTTTATTTTATAAGTATCGGCCATGGTTTAAATATTAGTAAGCTGCCAGTTCTTAGCTGCGAGCTACTAGCTGCGAGCTGCGAGCTTCGAGAATACACCTGGCTCGTAGCTCGTAGCTCAAAGCTCGTAGCTCATAAAAAACAAGTCCCAACCTAAAAGGTTGGGACTGCACAAATGTAACGAAATATCTTTTTTAGAACTTAGCTATTACTCCTACGCCAACACCCAGCATAGAACGGAATTGCAAAGCTGCAACATCACCGCTTGGGCCAAACATGCGAACATCGTCATCATACACCACATCAAAGTCCCAGCTTACATCCAGGAACTTATTCACTTTCATCTGGAGGGTATTGGTCCAGTATACGTCAACCCTTTCAGGATGAAATTCTTCTACTTTTCTTTGAGAAGCGAAACGGACGCCAAAGAACTCAGTGCGGTTAGTATAGCCGGAGAAAAGGTCGAGCTTTGATTTCCAGAACACGTTCTTCACTACTTCTTTAGTAAAGTTGGCCGATACAAAAGCACCTACCTCGAAGCGTACTTCCCGCTGAGGATCTACGCCGTAGTTAACAGCCAAAGGCGCTTCAAATTCGCCGAAGGTCCCTTCACGGTTATCTTCAGGAATAATGCCACCCTGGAAGCTATAGCTGTAAGGCTTATTGGTAACAACAGTCAATTTACCGGCTGCAGGAGCCAGTAACAGGCTGAAAGCACCGCTTGGCTTCCAGTCGAAACCCGGAGCTATGTGCACATAACCCGGAGCCATGAAGCTGGATATTTTTCTTTTCAGGCCCTGGTTGAGGTAATTGTAGTTGTACCCGTCTGAAAACTGCGTGCGCAGGTTCAGCAACAAAGCAAGACCTGCCTTTGAGCCAAGAGAAAGACCTGGCTTTATAGTAAGATCTATCTTATCATCAATTTTACGAACGCCGCCAGAGTGCGTGTTCACAACACCGTAATTCAACTGAAGATTGTTATCCCAATAGCATTTGAATGACTTATCGAGTTTCTTATTGGCGTAAATATTAAGGGAAGCACCTGTCCACAAAGAGAATTTCTCAGCTCCTACCGCCCAATTCCGGCTTCCACCCTGACCAACATGCACTGAGAGGCTGGCGCCTCTTTCCCATTTAGAAGATTTCTTTTGGGCGTCCTGGCCTAAGGTTACAGCAGCCAGTAATACTCCCGAAAAGAGTAAAAATAATTTTCTCATAAAGCTGTTGAGTGTTTGGTTAAAAAAATCAGGCATCCTGATTTTACTCAAAATGCCAAACAAACCTACAGGAAAATGGCGAGATTCCCTACAGGGCTTTGGTTTTTTTTGGCAGGCCGGATTGAGCCATAAAGGCCTTATTTCTTCAAGGCGTCCCTTATTTCTACAAGCAATTTATCTGTAGAAGATATCTCTTCTACCGTAGTTGCAGGAGGTGGTTCTTTGCGCTTAAGCCTGTTTACGGCTTTTACCATCATGAAGATCACGAGGGCCAGAAGCAAAAAATTAATGAGGACCATAATGAAGTTACCGTAGGCAAATACAGGCCCTATTTCTCTCGCTTTATCGAGCGGCGTTCCGTCAGGAATATTTCCTTTGAGATCGATATACGCATTGGTGTAGTCAGGCGAACCGGTTATCATTGCCACCAATGGCATGATCAGATCTTTGATTAGGGAGTCGATGATCTTTCCAAAGGCCGCGCCAATGATAACGCCTACGGCAAGATCGATCACGTTGCCTTTGACGGCAAATTCTTTGAATTCTTTAATAAGGCCCATAAAAGTTGTTTTGGTACAGTAATATACATTAAACAGAGGGTTAGCTACCCGCTATTTATTCTTCAGCTTCGGGTATTCCATTTTCAATGCAACAAGGGCATCGCGCACCGCGGAAGCTATAAGATGTTCTTTATACCAGTTCTGGTCGGCCGGAACAATGGTCCAGGGAACTTTATTACATTCCTTAAAACAGTCTTCATACATGCGGATGTATTCATCTCTCAGCTTTGCTTCCGCATGATCTTTTTCATTGTATTTCCACTGCTTCCTCGGATCGTTTATGCGTTCCTGTAAGCGCTCCTGCTGCTCTTCAACCGATACATGCAAATAGAATTTGAGAATGGTGGTATTGTTATGCACCTGCAGCAAATGTTCAAAGTCGTTAATAGCCTGCATTCTTTTATGCGCCAGTTCATCATCGCACCACTTGTGCACGCGGGTTACCAGTATGTCTTCATAATGAGAACGGTTAAATATCCCGATCACTCCTTTTGCCGGTGCAGACTTATGAATACGCCAGAGAAAATCATGGGAGAGCTCTTCCTCCGTAGGCACCTTAAATGAATGTACGTGAATGCCCTGCGGATTTAAAGATCCGAAGACATTTCGGATAACGCCATCCTTTCCGCTGGCATCCATTCCCTGTAACACCACCAATACCGAGTGCTTCGATTCCGCATACAGGAGGTTCTGTAATTCGTCCAGCTCCTCCAATACAAGATCGTTTTTTTCCTTGGTCTCTTTTTTATCAAATCCTTCCGGGGCCCTGGTAGAAATTTCGCTTAGCCTGATGTTTTGCATAATGGTAAATTCATTTTCAAATTACGATATCCGCTTTAATTGCACACCTTTGCGCCTTTATGAAATCTTCTGACACACTTATCAACTGGACGATCTTTATACTTTTGTCGTTCATCTGGGGAAGTTCATTCATCCTGATGAAAGAAGGATTGAAGGAACTTACCGCCTACCAGGTGGCCGCTGTAAGAATGGTGAGTGCCGGTGTGATATTGTTGCCGCTGGCCTTGCGCCAGATGAGGCAATTGCCTCGCAACAAGATAGGTTATGTGATCTTATCCGGGTTGCTCGGGAGCTTTTTTCCTGCATTTCTTTTCTGCATTGCAGAAACGCGCATAGACAGTTCACTCGCGGGCATCCTGAATGCATTGACACCCATTTCAACTGTTACCATCGGCATTCTTTTCTTCAGGTCGAAGATCAGCTTATTACAAATGACAGGCATTGTGATAGGCTTTGTGGGCTTATGCCTGCTGTTCATCAGCAAGGGAAAGATCGATCTTACCTATCTCTCCTATTCCCTGCTGGTATTGCTGGCCACTATGAGCTATGGATTGAATGTGAATATGGTGAACAGGCATTTAGCTGATATACCTTCTTTTCATATAGCCACTTTTGCATTCGTATCGCTGATGCTGCCATCGCTTTTCATTTTATGGACTACAGGATATTTCAGCCTGCCACTTAATAAAACCTCCCTACAACTGGCAACCGGCGCCAGTGCATTGCTGGGTATAACGGGTACGGCTATTGCCACTGTGCTGTTTTACATGCTGCTGAAAAGGGCAGGGACTATTTTCGCTTCGATGGTTACCTATGGTATTCCATTCGTGGCCATTTTCTGGGGCGTACTGGCGGGTGAAACCATTACCTTATTGCAGATAGCTTGCCTGGGCGTTATTCTGGCAGGAGTTTATGTAGCGAGAAGGAAGTAATCAGCAAATGAAAAAATGGCTCAATGTGAAATGTGCTATTCATTTTCACATTGAGCCATTTTCATATTTGCTAATTTAAACAGCCATTATTTCTTTCTCTTTCGCTTCCAGGTGCTTTTCAATAAACGTGATGTACTTATCGGTGAGCGCTTGTATGTCTTTCTCCGCATCTTTGGCTACGTCTTCGCTCAACCCGTCTTTCTGTAATCTTTTGATGTGTTCAATCGCATCTCTCCTGATGCTTCTGATGGCCACCCTTGAATGTTCGCCTTCAAGGTGCGATCTCTTTACAAATTCCTTTCTTCTTTCTTCGGTAAGCGGGGGCAAGAAAATGCGTATCGTATTGCCGTCGTTCTGCGGTGCAAGGCCAAGGTTTCCATTGATGATGGCCCGTTCTATAGCCTGCAGCATTTTTTTCTCCCAGGGTTGAATGGTAAGCGTGCGGGCATCGGCCACCGACACGTTGGCTACCTGGTTAAGGGGTGTGGGCGACCCGTAATAATCTACAACAAGGCCATCGAGTATTTGCGGGTTGGCGCGACCGGCCCTGATCTTCACCAACTCGGCCTCCAGGTGCGCAATGGCTTTCTTCATGGAGTCGCTGGCATCTTCCTGTATCAATGCTAATTCGTCTGTCATAGCTTAAGCAATTAAAAACTGTGCAAACGTAAGAAAAGTTGCACAAACAGAATGAGCTGATGTGATAATTAGCTGATCAGCTGATTGAGGAATTCCCGAATCAGCTAATCAGCTAATTATCCCCTTAGCTAATCATTATATCAGCTAATTTTTTTGCTCGAGTATGGTGTCTTTTGTCAGCGGAACTATCTTGGAAGTATTGAGCTCCACGGGCTCGGCCTGGAGGGTCTTGGCCACAAACAGCCTGGGCCGGGGCCTGCTGAAATACAACATGCCGATGCCTGTAAAGAATATGCCCACCACAGAAAGGATCAGCCAGGTGCATCCGATCTCGCGGAATGCATAAGTAAGGCCAATGAAAAGCAGGTTAATGCCTACAAGGGTAAACGTTATAGTGCGGTGCGACAGACCTTTGTCCAGCATCAGATGATGCACATGGTTACGGTCGGGACTGAATGGCGAACGGCGGTTGAATATGCGGATACCAAATACGCGTAACGTATCCAACAAGGGTATCATTAAAATAGTAAAACCGATGGCCGGCGACTGTAATATAGGCTGCGAAACAGTAGGTGAGCTGGCCATATTAATGAACTTCACTACCAGGATGGCATTGATGAGGCCGACAAGCAATGAGCCGGTATCGCCCATGAATATACGCGCAGGCTGGAAGTTAAAGATCAGGAAAGCCGAAAGACTGCCTGCCAGTGAAAAAGCAAGTATTGCATAAGGCAATTGGCCTATATTCAGGAAATAAAATCCAAAAATGAGAGTTGACATTAATCCAAGGCTACCCGCCAAACCATCTACACCGTCAATAAGGTTGAATGAGTTGATGATAACGATAACGGTGAAATAAGTAAGCACCAGGCTGTACATTTCCGGCAATTCGTAAATATTCAGAAAGCCGTGCATGCTCTGAATCTGGATGCCACCCTTGTATACAATGAGAAAAGCAGCCAGTACCTGGCCGATAAATTTTTTTATGGGGGATATAACAAGGATGTCGTCTTTAAGACCCAGGAAGAAGATCACCAGGGCAGCGGCCATATAAAACTGAAATTCTGAAGCAGCGCTGAAACCGATGGTGAGAAGGCTGGCCAATACAAATCCGCCGAAAATGCCTACGCCTCCCAAAGATGGAATGGGTGTACGGTGAATCTTGCGTTCATCTGGCACATCAAACAGCTTCTTCATTTCGGCCACGGAAATAATAACGGGAATAGCGAGAAAGGTGATAGCAAAAGAAACACTTAATGATAGTAAAACATCAAACATCGGCCACAGTTTGGTAAGTTAATAGTTCATGGGTTCTAAGAGTAACGGCAGCTCAGGGCCTAAAGTTCTTTTGCAGGCGAGCCGCAAGTTAATGTTTGTTTAGTAATGGACAATTTTTTTCTTTATTACGCTTCTGTTACTAAAACAGTTAGGGCCGGAAAGAGATAAACGCAAAAAAAGTTTAAAACGTACAGACGCATGGTAGATAAATTCAGTTAGTTTTGCGACCTATTTTTAAAATTATTCCTGATGCCAGATCTTAAAGATATCGCCTCACAAATTCGCAGGGATATCCTGCGAATGGTGCACGGCGTTAACAGCGGTCATCCCGGTGGTTCACTGGGCTGTACTGACTTTTTTACTGCCCTGTATTTTAAGATCATGCACCACAATCCGGCTTTTAGCATGGATGGTGTGAATGAAGACCTCTTCTTTTTATCCAACGGCCATATATCACCGGTATTTTACGCTACGCTTGCACGCGCCGGTTATTTCGATGTTAAGGAACTGGGCACTTTCAGAAAGATCGATTCCCGCCTGCAGGGCCATCCCGCAACACATGAGCACCTGCCCGGCATCCGCGTGGCATCCGGCTCTTTAGGCCAGGGAATGAGCGTAGCCATCGGGGCCGCGCTTGCAAAAAAACTGAACAAGGATAACCACCTGGTATTTTCATTGCATGGCGACGGAGAGTTGCAGGAAGGGCAGATATGGGAGGCCGTTATGTTCGCAGCTCATAATAAAGTGGACAACCTGATCTCTACCGTTGATCTCAACGGCCAGCAGATCGATGGTCCAACGGCCAAGGTGCTATCCATGAACAATCTAAAAGAGAAGTTCGCGATCTTCGGTTGGAATACCCTGGAGATGAATGGAAACAATATTGACGAGGTAGTGAACACCCTCGAGCACGCCAAAACACTTACCGGCAAAAGCAAGCCCATTGCCATTATTATGGATACTGTGATGAGCAAGGGTGTTGATTTCATGGAAAATGACCACAACTGGCATGGCGTTGCGCCGAATGACGATCAGCTAAAGAAAGCCCTGGACCAATTGCCGGAAACGCTGGGAGATTATTGAGATAAGCATCTAACTTTTCAATTCAATACGCTGCACTGCCGCCTTCCTTGCAGGGAACCAGGAAGCTAATAATGATACGATCAATACCGTAAGCACTACCAGCAACAGGTCGCTCCACAGGATCTCTACAGGGTAATAACTTACTACGAACGAACCGCCCTGTAAAGGCACAAGATGAAACTGCACCTGCGCCCAGCACAGCAATAAGGCCAGCAGCATGCCGAGGGCCGCGCCTGTCAGTGCAATGAACAATCCTTCTGTAAGAAATATCTGTTGAATGCGTTTGTTAGCGGCACCCATTGCTTTCAACACTTGTATGTCTTTTTCTTTTTCCATTACCAGCATGGTAAGGGAGCCGATCATGTTGAAAGCTGCCACCACCAGTATCAGCGAAAGAATTCCATAGATCACCCATTTTTCCATTTGCATCACAGAAAAAAGACTTCTGTTCTGCTCGTACCTGTTCAGGACCTTGTAATTCTTTCCAAGGAGTTGCTGCAGTTGTTGCCGCACTTTTTTTTCCTGGTCCGGATCAGTCAATGCTATCTCTACCCCACTGTATTCATCGGGTTGCCATTGCAGCATCATTTTCAGGAAAGGCAGGTTCGTAAGCACATACTTATTGTCGAAATCCTGTTGTATGAGGAATGAGCCGGCTGCCGCCACGTTGGCGGCGCTTAAGGATTGCAGGGGATCGCCTGCGGAAACAGGTCCTATTCCTTCACTGCCACTTACGGGATTACTTCTTTTAAAC
>JBAVMD010000555.1:0-13678 GCA_049689695.1 Chitinophagaceae bacterium
AATAAAACCCAGTCTCAGCAATCCCACTATCGGCCCTACTTCTTTTTCTGTTAGATGAAAATGCTCCTGCAATTGCGGAAGTGCAAACGAGATCAATCCCATGTAATAATAATCGAAGATGCCCGTAACGGCGAGGATAAGAATGACCCTGTATTCAACCAACTTTATAGCAAGCTTTTTTATCACCCGGCAAAAATATGTTCAAAAAAACTTAAATTACTTCAAAACCGTTCTATGCGCAATTTTCCGCGATGGAAGAGCATTGCCGCATTCCTGCGACTCGAATATACGCCTGGCGCCATCATACCTCCTTTCTTCGGGGCGGTGCTGGGTGGTGTTCCATTTACAGCAGGCAATACCCTGGGCCTGTTAGCCCTTGGCATAACTTTTCATTTATTCGTGGGACTTTTGAATGATTTGGTAGACCTTCCGCTCGACAGAGCAAATCCCGCACGTGCACATTACCCGCTTGTAAAAGGTACTGTTTCGCCAAAGCTTGTTTTATTCATCATACTGCTGCAATTGCCATTGGCTGGTTTGGTAATATATTTTCAATTGAATAGTGTGATCGCATACGTATCTATCGGAGCTGCATTTGCCGGTATGACCATTTATAATGTCTGGAATAAAGTAACACGCTTTCCCATCATCATAGATTTTATACAAGGCATCGGTTTTTGCATGCCGGTGATCTATGGCGCGGCTCTTTCAGGAAGCGTGCCGCGTGTAGCATGGATAGCAGTTATTTTCGGTGTTATCTGGATGATGCTGTTGAATTTATTGGGTGGCATCAGGGACCTTCACTGCGATCTTGCCTTTGGCGTGAACACAACACCAATATCATTGGGCGCTAAGCCATCGGGCCAGGAACAGGTCATTCCTCCCATTGCCAGAAATTATGGTTATGCTTTACAATTACTGACAATTGCAGGTGGTCTTCTTGTTTTTGTATGGAACGATCTGAATTATCCTTCGTGGCTTAATATGCTGATGCTTGTTGCCTGTTGCATATATGGCATTGTATCAATGGGGCTGCTCGTGATCTTTTTTAAGGCTAGCTCGCGCAACAAACCCGCTATGATGTCTGCCGGTTTTTTATACCTCGGCATCTCTACACTTATCCTGTTTATTGTAGTAAGTCCGTTATTGCCATGGTGGGCGATACTGATTTCTATGTTTTTCTTTGTTATCATGCACCGCAAATACCGGCTGGCGCCGCTGCTCGCATTCCGGTTCAGGCATGTGCCTGTGCTGGCCCAAACCAGCATACCTGAGCAGAACGCCCCAAATTCCGAATAAGCATGCCCGTAATAAAAATAGAGACACAAGCCATCATTATCGGCGCAGGGCCCGCGGGTGCGTCCACCTCTATTTTCCTGGACAAATACAACATTCCGCACATAGTTATAGAAAAAGAGCGCTTCCCGCGCGACAAGGTTTGCGGCGATGCTTTCAGCACAAGGACCATTCACGTTTTGAAGCAGGCGAATCCTGACTGGCTTCACCAGATATTTAACGATAACAGCTCATTCATGGCTACCAACGGCGCCATCTTTATTGGTCCTGACGGAAGAAAGCTGCACATACCTTTCGGTAAAAACAATCTCCCCGGTCATGCGCCGGGATTTACATCTTCAAGACTTGTTTTCGATAAATTTCTGTTCGATAAAATACATTCCGCAAGCGCAACTGTTTTTGAAAATGCTGCAGTAAAAAGCATTGAACGCGGAAATGATAAGATCACCATTGATATTATACAGGGAGAAACTCATTACCAGGTCAGCGCTCCCTTGCTGGTTGGCGCAGACGGAGAAAAGAGCCAGGTAAAAAAAGCGCTGATGCCTCAGCCCTGGAGAAACAAAGGGCACAGCGTTGCTTTACGTGCTTATTTCAAAGGCGTAACAGGTTTCAGCGAAGCAAGCTTCATAGAACTTTTTTATTTAACGGAAATACTTCCCGGCTACTTCTGGATCTTTCCTTTACCCAATGGCATGGCGAATATTGGATTGGGATTTCTAAGCGACAAAGTCAAGAAGGAAAAAATAAACCTCCGGAAAGAATTGATGAAACTGGTGCACGAACATCCCATCATCAAACAAAGATTTTCAAATGCATCACTTGCAGGGAATATTCATGGATGGAGCATTCCCATGAACATGCAAAAGATGCCGATTTCGGGAGATCATTTCCTGCTGGCAGGTGATGCGGGCTGCCTTGTAAATCCATTTACAGGCGAAGGCATCGGGAATGCACTTTACAGCGGCATGGTGGCTGCCGATGCCATTAAAAATTGCCTGCAGCAAAACAAATTCAATGCAGGGTTTCTTAAGAAATGCTACGACGATATTGTGTACCGGGACCTTGGAGCAGAACTAAAAGCCAGCGCATGGATGCAGCGGCTGTTCAACAATCCGCGCGTATTTAATTTCCTTGTAAGAAAAGTACACAGCAGCAAAACACTTCACCACGCCATTTGCTCCATGTTCAATGGTACCAACCTTTATTCTGAATTGAAAAAGCCCTCGTTCTATGGAAAAGTTCTGCTGAACAGGTGAACAAGCATACCACATACAGGTAATTATTGGCTATGAACTCTAACTAATTTTGCAAAGCCGCCTTAATCAGGTAAATTTAATTCTCCGGTAAAAAACTCGCACTCTAAGAACGTTTGTATTCTCATTTCCTGAACTAACAGGCTTCGCCTGGCAGTATCCACTATTGTATTTCATCGTTAAAAAAAATCTATTATGGCTAACGAAAAGCTGGAAAAGCTCTATAAAGAGAAAATCCAAAAGAGCGATCCCGAATACATCCGGGAATTTATTCGTCAGAAACCATCAAAAAAATGGGAGTATCATCGTTCAGATAAAGTGCTTAGCTATAAGCTGACGCATGAAGTTAATCCCGCTGCCAAAGGAAAAATGGACCAGTGGCTAAAGCAATACCCGCTTTACGATACGGGCAATGGAATGATAACAGAAGCGGTGATCCGCCAGAATGAAAGAACTACCCGTTTCGATTTCAGCAACAAAGGAATGTACCGTGGAGACGTAAGCTATATCATCAACGAGAACGATGATATTATGCATCTCGACCGCCAATTGCAATGCTACCTGCACTTGGAAAACAAGGTAGCGCCCAGGTTTGCATTTACAGATAAAGGAGAAATAGAAATATCCAAGGGCAAGGAAGAAAAATGGAACAACCTGACAGTGACCAAAGTAACGGTGAATGTTCTGAGGCCGGAGGTTTTGAAGTACGAGTTGTTCTACTGGAACGATGTATCTGTAAAACCTTTTACAGACAATGTTTGCAAAGCGATCTTAGGTTGCGATGATAAGATGAAAGAAGCCGGCGTTTCCCTGAAAGCGCTCCGTGAATACGGCATTCCTGTAAAAGGAAAACTGTATTATCAAACCGGCCAGAGAGAGTGGGTTCGGATAACTTCTTTTGAACTGTCTGATATCAAAGTGGAAAAAGCCGCCGATGGCGTGTTTGATATTCCACCTAAATACACCGACCTGCGCGATTACAATAAGAAGTTCACGAGAGACGGCAAGCAGCATTATCCCGGACCTGCCGTAAGAGTGAAAGATGCCATTGACCCCGAGTTCATTTACAAACCAAGATTTCCACGTGATGATGCGAATGATGAGCCCAGGCCCACTCACGGCCAAACAGGCGCAGCCTTAACCGCTGTAAACAATGAACTCAGGTTTCCTGAATGTTTTCCCAGCACTTATGCATCACTGGTAGCCAATGATGTAGACGAGAAAGTGTTGGACGATATAAAATGGCTGGTGAATGGAGTAACCAAAAGATTGTCAGGCTTTTCAGGAAGCGGTGGCAATGTTGATATTGATTGGCTTGCACAATTTGGAACTGCATCCGCAGCATTGGGAGGCGGCCCGGGAAGCGGTTTGTTCGACATCATGCGCGACCCGACAGGACATTTGGGATTGCTGGATAAAATGGCTACCAAAAACGTTCAGCAATTGCTGGTAGATGGAACCATCACTGCCGATCTTAATTTCAGCGGGCAGGCCGCATTGCTTGCAAATGTGAACACTTCGCTTGGCCTTCCGGGCGATCAGCGCTGGGACAGCCTGAGCGCAGGCAACCAGTTTACGTTGGTGGAACTGTACGTTGAACAAAGGCTGGCGCATTTTAAACTCACTTACCCGGCATCCGTTGGATGGCAGACCGTTTTTCATGGCCTGGTTAAATTTAAAATAGATGATATAGAGTTCAGCATTGCCATCAATAATAAACCGGTGATCAGCACACTTCAGTTTGATCCTGATTCTATTCATCTCGTGATAGATCTTGATAATGTTACAGGCAAAGGATGGCTTACGCGTGCCGCCACCGGCAAGTATTGGGGATTGGTTGCAGTGAGCTGGCTGGGATGCTTTTTTGTTCCGCTGCTTTGCACGCTGGCCGTTGCATTAACGGTAGTGGGTGCATTTCTATTGATGGATATCGCTTTTGTTTCCATCAGTATTTCCAACCTTTCTATCGACAGCCGGATACGATTTCTTCCCAACGGAGTGGGCGTGCTGCAGCCTGATGTAACACTATCATTGACTGGCAGCGTGAATGTTTCTTACACCAGCGCCATACCCAGTGGCGTGCACCAGATACTTGCATTTATTTACACTACGGTAGCTAATTCCACCAATCTTGTTTTGAACACCATCGAATCACAATTGCAGGATAAGCTCAACACATTCGTGAAACAGGACCTCAACCTTAGCTATCCGCCTGCATTCGGGCCGGTGCCATTAACAGGGCTCAGCAGCCTGGTTGAGTTTGCAACAAACGATAATCTTTATTTGCAGGCAGGCCTGAATGCCGGCTTGCTGGGAATTACAAGCCCCTTCATTACGCAGGTAGAAAAAGATGTTAAGCAGAACCTGCTCACCTTCCGGCAGGATTTTAAAAATGCTTTTACAGATCCTGTTACTGCATTTAATGCCACTAACCTGCTGGCCTGGGCATCAAAGCCTGATTTCCGGGATATAGCGCGCTATTATCTCGGAAGCGTTATCTCGCAAAACTTCCTTAATCATTACGTATATACGCTGTGGAGAAGAGGAGATTTTAATTACGATTTCCGTCCGCACGAAGCAGAGCAGGTGTTTCTGCTGATACAACCTCATTTCCCGCAATTTAAAAATGTGAACCCGAAACACGTAAGAGCGCACTTGTGGCCGGCTACTTCTCCACGCACTGTTCTTACACCATATCCTGCTTCTAAAGGAGAGTATTATGCTGCAACATTTATGGACGATGTGCGGCTTTGCATTGAGATCGGCGAAAAGAAAACTGACCAGGTAAAAGATAACAGGATCGAACTGCTGTTTGCGGCAGAAGCATTTACCGAGTTAGGATTTGGCGGAAGAGTTCCCGGCAAAACACTGGACATACTCAAAGTGACGGACCGTGTATTCGATATTTATTTCGATACGAAGAAGTTCACCATCAAGCCCATTCATCCTGAAGTATACAGTTTCAGGATGCAAAGCGTTACGTTGAGCTCAACCATCGATTACAGTCCGCTGCTTCAAATGGACCCGGCATTTGAACTGGCCTGCCAGTTTGCCTTTGCAGACCGCAGCAGTACGCAGATACCGAGAGATGCGGTTGACCCCACCACCATCCAGCGTTACCCTGTTGGATTTGAAGCTTACACGCCGGACGGCGCATTCATGCTCGTGTTCCAACTGCTGCCTTTCAGGGGAAATATTTATGTGAACACAGGACTGAGCGGAAAAGGCACAGCCATACTGGAGGGATCCAATATGGATATTGACCAGATGGATAGCACTACTGCGCAGTTGTTGAGGATATTTATTTGATTAGCTGATGGGATGATTAGCTAATTAGCTGATTAAGTTGATGAGGCATTGGTTAATTGTTATAGGTGTATACATTAAAAGGATGCAGGTTGCTGCATCCTTTTTTCATCCATCCAAAACTACATCCATCATCAGCTAATCAGCTAATCACCGCATCAGCTAATCCTAAACAGGCTCCCGTCCCGCAAGCTTTGCCGCTTCCGCAACTCTTGCTTTCTGCCGGGCTATCTTTCTGCCCCTGAAGAAAAGGTACAGATTAAAAAAGAGCATTATTCCAAGGTAAATGCTGAAGCCACCGATCTTGGTACTGAGTATTTCCAGCATTGTACGGCTATCTATTATTTCACCGGCTATCTGCATTATCAATAATGCAAAGCCCAGGTTCAGGAGATAAAAACCGGTTTCAAAAAGCTTGTTGGTAGAAATGGCTATATCCATTTTTCCATTGAATATATCCTGCATGAATACTTTGCTGTTCCTGAACAGCACATGCGCAACATACCATGTAAGAATGATCACTATGGGCAGGTAAACAAAATAAGCAACGAGGTTTAATGAGGTGCTCATATATTTAAGTTTTATTGTTTACAGATGTGTGATGGCGGTAACTGATGAAGAGTATTACTGCCATATTAAAAAAATGCATGAGTGCAAGCGTGAGCATGATCTTTCCCGTACTGAAGCTTATGCTGGTCAGCATCTGCATCCAGTTTGTTACCAGCGCCCACGAACTGATGGTGAGCATCACATAGCCAAGGTTCAACAGGTAGTAGCCGACCAGCAATACGCGGTTGATGAACCTGGTGAGCTTTATATCTCCATGCAATAAGTTCAGGATGTATACTTCGCCGTTCCGGTAGAATCTGAGTCCTACATGCACCGTAATAACGTAGGTAATAAGCAGGTAAATGATGTAAGTAAGGGTGTTCATACGCGGGCTTTTAAGCTTCCAATCGCACTTCACACCACAAAATTAAGAATAATTCTGAATTTTCAAAATATTCTGAAAATTAAATAACAATTACCTGGCCGCTACTTTCCTTCTTCAATTCATTCCCCAAAACAAGCATTCCATTACAATCCCGCTTTACTTGCCCGGGTGTTTAAATTTTATTTGCAGGATCATTAAACCAGATTAATGCAACTACCATGTCAACGCTTTATAAATTGTTTGTTCTTGCTCTCTTGCTGGCCGGCCAGCAACTGGTAGCTCAAACAACTGTGAAAGGAAAGATCATAGACGCCATTACCAAAGAACCGGTTCACGGCGCTTCTGTTCATTGCACTACCGCGGGCTGCCGGTGCGGTTGCATAACAAATCTCTCAGGTGATTTTGAAATGAAGTGTACCGATTGTGATACACTGGCCATTACGTCAATTGGATACAATGTGTTGAAAGTAGCGGTTTCAACCGAGCCTTATCTTATCGTCTTAACACCTGCACAATCACTGTTGCAGGAA
Organism: Chitinophagaceae bacterium; assembly: GCA_049689695.1. Classification (GTDB taxonomy): domain Bacteria; phylum Bacteroidota; class Bacteroidia; order Chitinophagales; family Chitinophagaceae; genus DASPKM01. Next base: position 7,323 of record JBAVMD010000555.1, read on the forward strand.
GTAGTTGTTTCTGCCAACCGGGGAGAAGCTGTAAAAAGATCACAAGCGCCTGTAGCCATCTCGTCTATCAGCAGCAGGACCATACAGGATACTAGACCTACCACCATTGACCAGGTGCTCAACAAAGTGAGCGGCGTTAACATGGTGAGCCTGGGCAACGAGCAGCACCAGATGAGCATCCGGCAGCCTATGACTACCAAGAGCCTTTTTCTTTACCTGGAAGATGGCATCCCCATCCGCACAACTGGTTTGTACAACCACAACGCACTGCTTGAAATGAACATGGCTTCTGTAAAAAACATCGAGGTTATAAAAGGGCCTTCGTCTTCTTTATACGGCAGTGAAGCCATTGGCGGCGTGGTAAACCTGGTAACTCAGGCGCCCACTGCGGTACCGGTGATAAAGCTTTCTGCACAGGGAAACAACATCGGCTATAAAAGAACAGACCTGATGACCAGCTTTACGCAGGGGAAAGCCGGTTTTGTGATCAGCGGCTATTACGCTGACAAACGCAACGGATACCTAGAGTACAGCGATTTTCATAAAGGAACGCTTACCGCGCGTATAGATTATCGTTTCACCGAAAAAACAAACCTTTCAAACAGCGCTACCTGGCTTAATTACAATAGCAATATGTCAGGAGGCATAGACAGCGCTATGTTCGCCAGCCGCACATTCAAAAATCTTCAAACATTTACATACAGGGCGGTGGATGCCTTCCGCTATCACTCCACTTTAACACACCAGTGGAACACCAACAGCAAAACAACCGCAACCATTTTATACAGGAACAATGCCATCGGCCAAAATCCAGCTTATCGTATTAAAGATGATTACCGTAAGCAGGGAAATGTTTTCGTTGGTAAAAAAGACCTTGCCCATGGTGAGATCAATGAAAGCAGCTTTAGAAGCTACTCGCTCACGGCACAGCATAAACAGAATTTCGACTGGAAAAAATCGGTAGTAACAGCAGGTGCAAGCATTGACCTGAGCCCTTCCACTTACAACGCCAATTACATCAGGATAAAGAAAGATACTGTGAGCAAAAAGTATGTGAGCTACCAGGATACCGATAGCGTGCTCACGAATTACGCAACCAGGCTGAATAACTATGCTGCTTTTGTAAGCGCAGAATTCAGTCCGCTGGAAAAATTAAGAGTAGTGGCTTCGCTTCGATACGATCTGTTTCATTATAATTTCGATAACCATCTTAAGCCTTCGGCTTTTAGCGGATCAGCCGATACCATCAGCAGTTTTAGCCGTGTGAGCCCCAAGATCGGTTTTACTTATAATTTCTCTAAGAGAACCGGCATTTACGCAAACTACAGTGAGGGCTTTGTGCCGCCGCAGGTATCTGAGCTGTACACCGGCGTGAAAGTGCCCAATATCAGCGCTGCTGTTTTCTACAATTACGAGGCTGGCGGCTGGGCAGAGTTAATCGCTAATAAGTTAAGTGCGGATATCAGCCTGTACGAGCTGAAAGGCACTAACGAGATCGTTTCAGTTAAAATGGACGATGGTTCTTTTATGAACCAAAATGCCGGAAAGACCTCGCACAAAGGAGTAGAATTCGGCCTGAATGCAACACCCGTAAATGATATTAGTTTCCGCATCAGTGGCGCATACAGCAAACATGAGTTTGTTGAGTTTGTGGAGAAAGGAACTAAATACAATGGAAATGAAATGCACAATGCTCCCAATTGGATGTACAATGCAGAAGTCTGGTACAAGCCATCTTACCTCAAAGGTCTCAGAATAGGTGCAGAGATTCAACACGTAGGCAGTTATTTTACTGATCCGCAAAACACCGCAAAGTATAAAGGGTATGATGTATTGAACCTCCGCGCAGGATACAGGTTCAAAGGCTTCGAGATCTGGCTGAATGTATTGAACGCCACAGACAATTATTATTCCTATATCACCACTAAAAGTTCTTTCGGCTACAGCTATCAATTGGCGGAGCCGAGAAACTTCAACGCAGGCATTTCTTTTGATTTTGCAACCTTTTTTAAAAAGAACAACCAATGATGCGCTTAGTTGTAATAATATCGCTTGCTGCTATCGTTCTTGCATCCTGCAACAGCATTGGCGCCAGAAGTAAGACAAGCAAGCAATCGCAGGAAATGATGATCGATTCATTGCCGGGACAATGCCCCTATCTTACCAAAGATGCAAAGGGAAATACGGTTTTGAGCTGGGTGCGCATGATCAATGACTCTACTTCCTCTTTTTGCTATGCGGTTTCAATTGATGGTAAAAATTTTGGCCGCACAGTTGCTATTCCAAACACCGGCACCATTAAGCCACATGGCGAGAACCTCCCCAAGATCATCTTCAAGCCATCCGGCGAAATAATAGCATTATGGGGAGCGGCCAATCCAAATCCCAAAAACAAATATTCAGGCTTGGTGTTTTATGTGCAGTCATTTGATGATGGGAATACGTGGACTAACCCAAAGCCTTTGACAACCGATACCGCCAGTTTTGATCAGCGTTACTATGATGTTGCGCTCTTACCAAATGGTGAAGCAGCTATCATCTGGCTCGACAATCGCAAAACCACAAAGGCGGATGGTTCCGGACTTTATTTCGCAAGCACTGAAGGAAAAAATGGTTTTCAGCATGAGCACCTGATCAGCCAGCAATGCTGTCAGTGCTGCAGAACAGATCTGTTTGTTGACAGCAAGGGCGGCATTCACGCATTATACAGGGGAATTATCAAGGATAGTATCCGCGACATGGTGCACATGGTGTCTACGGATGGCGCAAAAACCTTCTCGCAGCCTAAACGCATCAGTAATGATAACTGGGTGATCAATGGATGCCCGCATACCGGTCCTTCTATGATTGAAAACAAAGATGGACTCCACTTTGCCTGGTATACCGGCGGAAGCAAGCGTGGTTGTTTTTATACTCAATCTGTAAATAATGGCAGCAGCTTTGTAAAGCAGGACAGCATCAGTTCACTGGGCTCACATCCGCAAATGACGGCGCTTTCCAATAAGAATATGGTGATCGTATGGGATGAATTTGCAGAGTCTGGCGATAAAGCTTCTAAAATGATCGCTTTGCAAAAAAGAGATGAAGCTGGAAATGCGCAGGAAAAAAGGTTCATCACTTCAGATACAACGGTGTCAACTTATCCTGTTGTGTCAGGACTTGATGAAACTTCTTCGTTTGTTGCTTATAGTACAAAAAGAGATGGGAAGAATTATGTGGCGTATCAGTTGGTGAAGTTTTAGTTCGCTGCGCGACTCACCTCAATCTCATACACTCCTGCCACCAGCTCAATCTTATACTTCGATCCCACAAATTCACCAACCTGCTGTTGCAAAAATGCTTTCCACACATTTCCTTCACGCCTTTTCATGATCAGGTGTTGAGCATCCAGGTATAATGTAGCAGTACTGTTCGGTGGAATTGTAATACTGTACGTTATCCCTTCGCCATCTTTTCTCCAGGCAGAAACAATTTTTCCATACGGACCTTCATGCTCTGCATGAAACGATGCAAGCCTGTCTATAAAATTCGGCCTAAGAATAACGTGCTTAAATCCCGGCTGCGCCGTATCAGGGAAAATACCGCCAAGCGCTTTATAATACCACGCGCCGATCTCTCCAAACATAATATGGTTCAGCGAAATATCATTTTTCCCTTCTATACGCCAGTTCTCATACAAAGTGGTTGCACCATTTTTGATCCACCAGCCCCAGGAAGGATAAGTTTGTTGAGACGCAATTGCATAGGCTTGTTCAGCATAACCATGTTCACTCAACGCGTTCAGCAAAGTTTTACTTCCCAGCAGGCCAACATCCATTCCGCCGTCCTGCTGTACTTTTTTACTCAGGTTTGCAGCAACAAGCGGTGCCAGTTCCGGCGGCACAATTCCCCAGTAAAGCGGCGCACTCAATTCTGTCTGCAAACCATTTGCATACATGCCGGTTTGCTTATCCAGGAATTTAGCATTGATGGAGTTCCTGATCTTTTGCGCAAGCGCAGCATATTTTTTATATTCAGCCGTCTTACCCAAAAGCTTTGCAGCCTTAGCTAGAATATTAGCATCGGCAAAGAAATAGATAGAAGAAGTGAGTTCTTTGTTTGCAACAGATTTGATCGGGATCCAATCGCCCAGTCCCCAATCTGTCAGGCCAGAAGAATATTTATGATCGATGTAATCCACATAACGCCTGATGTGCTCATAGCTTTTTGCTAACAGTTGAAGATCGCCGTAAAACAGGTACACATTCCACGGAATGATGGCAATGGAGCTTGTCCAATCGGTACCATTTGCCCAATCGTATCCCCATCCACCCGTAGGGATAATGGCGGGAAGCACACCATTAGGCTGTTGCTCATCCCAATGATCTGCCAGCCATTTTTCATAAACAGTGATCGCATCAAAATTATACATCCCGGTTTCGCTGGCAATGTGCGCATCACCCGTCCAGCCATTCTTTTCGCGTTGCGGGCAATCAGTGGGATATCCATACAGGTTAGACAGGTAGGAATTATTTGTTGCCTGCCATATCTTATTCAGTAAGGTATCTGAGCTGTTTATTCTGCCTGCTACAGGCACATCGCTGTGCATGAACCAGGCAGTAAGGTTTTCTTTAGTCAGATCAAGCGGCTGGCTGCTTCTCACTTCAATAAATTGAAAGCCTTTGTAGTTGAACTTCGGTTTAAAAACATCTTCTTTAGAACCCGAAAGAATAAATATATCCGTTGCAAATGGATCAGTATCATCCGTAGGACGGTAATGAAGATTGATATTGGACTGGTCTGCCCTGCTCATACTGTCAAGCCTTTCTGCATGAACCAGGCGAACAACTGTTCCTTCTTTACCGCGAACACGCAGCTCGCTTACTCCTGCAATATTTCTTCCGATGTCGAATATCCAGGTAAGAGAATCGATGCGCCGGATTGAAACAGGTTTAATAAGTTTTGTTTCCCTGATAGGATGCATCTGTTGTGAAACAATATTGGCAGAAGGTGCTCCCGTCTGCGTAACCCATCGCCAGGAACTATCTTTAAACTGAAAAGTATTCCATCCTGCAATCTCTTTACGCGCATCATAATGCTCTGCTGTGTAAATGCTGTTGAAAATAAGCGGACCGGTTGAAGTTTTCCAATCATTGTCTGTACTTATGGTTTCGATAGATCCATCATCATATTGAATGCGCAGGTCCATGCAAAATTTTGGCCTTGCTCTCCAGGGAGCTTTATCAAAATTCCATACAGCTGTTGACTGATGGTTGAACCAGCCATTGCCCAACAACACGCCGATTGCATTGCCGCCCTGCTGCAGAAAAGCAGTAACATCATGCGCAACATAAACCGTTCTGCGGTCAAAACGGGTGTATACAGGATCGAGGCGATGATCGCCTACTCTATTGCCATTGATATAAAGTTCATACAAGCCGCCTACAGCAATGTATGCTCGTGCTGTCCTGATCTTTTTTACTGCAGAAAAAGCTTTGCGGAAATAAGCAGCTGGTTTATAGTTTACATCTGTACGATCTGTTATCCAGCTTCCTTTCCAGTTCCTGGCTTCCATCATGCCTGTCTCAAAAAAAGCAAGGGGCATCTTAGCCGAGGGCTTATCTTTCTCATCCCACAACTGCACGCTCCAATAATACTTTGTGAAAGGAAGTAGCCTTATGCCTGTAACCGGCGCAAGCATACCGGAAGAAGTCTTCTTTTTAGAATCATACAACATTCCTTTTCCGGCGGCTACAGATGCAGAATCAACACCTATAATGATCCTGAAAGCTGTTTGTTTCAATCCATAAGTCGTTGTTGGCCTTATCTGCCATGTAAGCCTCGGTTGCGGTGCGTCTATGCCAATGGGATTCACCAGGTATTCGCAGCGAAGGTTATGCGGCTCTGCCTGGGCAAAAGATCTTGTGCACAGGCAGGCAAATACCACAGCCACAACAAAGAATTTGGAGAAATACATGAGCAAATCAAGGGAAAAAAACTGAATCCATTGCACCCGGCTTAAGTACAGGAGGGGAATAAACGAAAAAGAGCAGAGAAATCTCTGCTCCCGGCCATTAATTATGGACAGAGGGTGTCCATTAATTTAACAAAGGCCTTGATCGCCAGCTTCCATGTTGATGGAATAAGCGGAAGGTTAGCGGCCAGCTTTAAAAAAGGCTGTACTACTTTGTAAGCCTTGCACACCTTTTTTAAAACATCTGCAGGCGCTAAAGCCGCAGCAGACTGAACGCCTTCACCCTGTTCAATGTCAGAAAGATTTGCACTTTCAAAATGCTTGTTAACTTCCTCGAAAGTTAAGTTTTGCTGATTTTCCATTGTTGTTGTTTTATGTTGATAATTGATTCATTGAATTCCGG
>JBAVMD010000556.1:0-11798 GCA_049689695.1 Chitinophagaceae bacterium
TCGTAAAACTTCGTATCGAATTGCTTCGGCTTATCTATCAAATCATCTACTAGTTTCGATTCATTTCTTGAACCGGTATGAATGAGGAAATATAATTTATCGTCTGTATAAGATTCCAATGCATCCAGGAAATGATTCCCTGAGCCGAGATCGCCCAGCTTGCCTTTATTGGCCTGGATATCGTAATAAATATTATCCCAGTCTGCCTTTTTAAAATCATTTTTTGTAAGATCTGCCTCGCATAAAAGCATACCACATCCGCAATCTGATATGGCGAATTTCCGCCAATCTTCCTGCTGCGTAAATACAACGGTGCCTGTGGGCAAGGGAGATTTACCCGGACATGCATCGGGAAAAAAGATCACACGCTCTGCTCTTAAATCGTGTGGTAGCCAGCCGTATACCTTGTTCAGCGGCTCCGCTGAGTAATTAATAACTTCCATCTTGTGCTGTTGAATCGTATTCGGAATAGGAAGAAGTATGCGAGCCGGAACTGATTATGGTTGTAACAACTGCAACTTCCACCCTGAGTCGAGGGTTTGATATAATTCCCTTTCATGAAAGCGGTTTTGACTGAAAGCAAAAAACTCTATGCGTATGGGAGTTATATAAAAACCGCCCCAGTCTTCTGGCCGGGGAATGGGTTTGTTGTGAAAGCGCTGTTCTACATCTTTGTAAGTTTGATGGAGCAAATATACATCATTGATTGTTTCACCCTGCCTGCTTGCAAAAGAAACGATACAGGAGTCACGTTCTCTGTCTTCAAAATATTTATCAGCTGCGGCATTATCAATTCGGTTTGCATCACCCTGTATCCTCACCTGCTTTTGTGTAGCCTCCCACCAGAACGTCAAAGCCACTTTGGGAATGGCCGTTATTTCTACTCCTTTGCGAGACAGCAGCGGACCTGTAATGATGAATGTGCCGTCTTTCACTTCTTTTAATGATACATAGCGTGCATTGGGATAGCCATCTGTCCCAATGGTGGAAAGGCAGCAGGCAGATGGAACTGTTGCCGTTGATTTCCTCAGCTCTTCATGATACCATTGTTCAAATTTCGCGATCGGGTCCATTTGTGTTTGATCAAAAGACTTCTATCAGATGTTTGCACCAAAGTAATTTATTTCTTCTTTAATATCCAGGTAAGGGTGAAGTTCCTGCAAGGCCCTGGCCTTATCCAAATGCGTTTTAAGGAATTGCTTGTGCGCCTGTGTTTCCGGCTGGAATGCTTTGTGTTTCCGTGCAGTCACGACTCTTTTTATTTCCTGCATCAGTGCTTGTGAAGGCTCATCAATAAAATGCTGCGTGAATTTTTCCAGTACAAATTCCGTGGCTGCGTAGTTAGGATGCACCATGTCGATGTCGTAAAAACGGTAATCGCGCAGCACATCTATCACCAGTTCGTAAGCAGGGAAATAATAAATGTTGTCGAACTTGCCGGCCAGGTGATGCACTACTTCTATCAATCTTGCCTTGCTCCGGTTGTTCTCGGTCACACCATCCCGTATGTGTCGCACGGGGCTTACCGTAAAAATGATCTTGATCCCCGGATTGAAATGCCATAGCTGGTGAATACAGCTATCCAGCGCAGCATTGATCTCTTCAATGGTCATCATGTGCTTGCGAAACCATTGGCCGGGAGCACGATGACAATTGGCAACTCCTTTCTCCCCGGTTGGTTGTACAATCGATTGATCGTTTAAATGATAGGAAAATGAAGACCCGAGCGTTATAACAAGCCAATCCGCCGTCTTTAAAAATTCATGTGCCTGTTGCTGTGAATGATTGATCAAGCGCAGGCTTTCTTCTGCATCGATATGAGAAAAAATGCTGTGATGCTGCCAGCTGTTCCAGACTTCATTCAGATAGAACAGGTCGTCTTTACTGTATTGTTTGTTCTGGATGTAGGAAATAAGACTATGACTCACGCTTCGCGGATCGAACAAAATACCATTGGGATTTTGAAGCACTTTGAATTTCAGCTCTGCCAGGCTGTTACCAATGTGTGCAGTAAAGCAGGATCCGGTGAGCAGAATGCTGTCTTTATAGCTGATCCGCTTTGCAGGTGAAGGAATATTTATGTTGAGCATGAAATCCATAGTGTCATATTTAAGAAAGCAAGGGAACGCGTCCCGATAGCTATCGGGATCAGGATCGGTTATGATTTTTTATGATTTGTCGTTATTGGTTTTGAGCGGCTAAGCAATGCTTACAACTGATCTTAACAAATCTTAACTGATCCTGATGATCCGCGTTCCCTTCTACAAAAAAATCTCCGTTGCAATCCGCAAGCTTTCCTGCAGCGCATCTTTATTAAGCAATGGCAGTAACTCCCGCTCCTCAAAATAAGGTATCATCCATTCCGTATTCATATTGCCAACCAGTTCATCATTCGCCATGGGACATCCGCCTATGCCTTTCAATGCGCCATCGAACCGCCTGCAATTTGCACGCAGCGCAGCTTCTACTTTCAGTTGCCAGTTATGCGGGGCAGAATGCAGGTGCACACCTATCTCATACGAAGGCAATTGCTTCACCAGGTAATCTGTGATAGAAAAAACCTGCTCAGGCGTTGCAAGCCCTACAGTATCTGCCAATGAAATGATCTTAACACCCAGCGCGGTGATCTTATCTACCCAACTAAAAACGATCTCTTCTGAATAAGCATCTCCATATGGATTGCCAAACCCCATCGAAATATAAACGACCAGCTCTTTTTTATTATGAACGCAGATATTCTGAATGGCTTCCACATTTTTCAGCGATGCTTCGATAGTGGAATTGGTATTGCGTAGTTGAAATGTTTCTGAAACGGAAAATGGAAATCCGAGGTAGCTTATCTCTTCATAAACCGAAGCTTCTTCTGCTCCGCGCACGTTCGCTATAATAGCAAGCAACTTGCTTTTTGATCCATCAACCTGTAATCCTTTCAAGACTTCTTTAGTGTCCGCCATTTGAGGAATGGCTTTGGGCGATACAAAGCTGCCGAAATCGATGGTATGAAATCCAACCTTCAGCAGTGCATTGATGTATTCGATCTTTTTTTCGGTGGGGATAAAATGCTTCCATCCCTGCATGGCATCGCGGGGACATTCTATGAGGGAGATAGGAAGTGCTGGCATGGTGGCAAAGATAACGTTTCACGCAAAGACGCAAAGGAAGACGCGGAGGCGCGAAGAGGCGCGAAAGGCTTCGCCTTTTTTCTCCGCAAGAACCCGGGATTAAAAAAGGCGAAGCCTCTGTGCCTCTAATACATTCTCTGCTTCACCGTTTCATACAATATCATTCCCGTAGCCACAGATACGTTCAGCGATTCAAAGTTTTCCGTCATCGGGATGGTAAAGCTTTCGTCGCAAATTTTCATCAGCGGAGGAAATACGCCCTTGTCTTCGCTGCCCATAATAATGCAACAGGGCTCTGTAAGCTGCAGCTCGAATAATTTTTTCTTAGCCGTCATTTCACTGGCGTAGGCTTTGATGCCATTGACGTGCAATTCATCCACGGCTTTCATCAGGCTGTTTACCCTGCACACATGTATTTTTTCCAGCGCGCCTGCGGAGGCTTTCATTGCATCTTCATTCAGCGCTCCTACTCCTTTATCCGGTATCACCAGCGCCTGTGCGCCGCAACACACCGCCGTGCGTGCAATAGCGCCAATGTTGCGCACATCTGTTACCCCGTCCAGCATTACGAACAATGGAACCTGCCCGCTATTCACAACATGATCTATTATCTGCTGCAATTCCATGTATTGCACTATCGCAGCAAATGCCACAACGCCCTGGTGATTGGCGCGTGTAAGTGAATTGAGCTTTTCTACCGGCACGTACTGCAGCGGCACCTGCGCCTTGCGCGCCAGGAATTGTATTTCGTTGATCACATCACCGGTTACATTTTTCTGCAGCAATATCTTGTCGATCGGCCTGCCTGCATTCAGCGATTCAATAATGGGCTGTCGCCCGATTATAAGAGAAGATTGCTTCATATTAATTTGAAAATTTGAAAATACCTTCCCGATAGCTATCGGGACGAAAATGCTTTTTGATTGACTACTACGCAATTTTCACATTTTCGAATTGTTTAATTTTCCTTCCATCATCATCAGCTTCACTTTCAATATTCCTGCCACGGCCATTGAATCTGTGATCTGGCCGTTCTCTACCATTTTATATGCCTCATCAAAGGGAAGTTTTTTTATTGACAGCTCTTCAGTTTCTTCGGGTTCCGCCTGTTGCTGTGATAATTTTCTTGCAAGGAAAATAGCGCCATGCTCATCACAAACAGAATTGGACAAATGAAAATCCATCAGCTTTGTCCATTCTTCGGCTACCAATCCCGTTTCTTCCAAAAGTTCTCTTTTTGCAGAGGCCAGCATATCATCGAAAGAACCGCCGCCTTCGGGTATTTCCCAGCTGTATTGTTCTAAAGTGAACCGGTACTGGCCAACAAGATACGTATTCATCTCATCGTCCAGCGGCACTATGCCGATGGCTGCGTTCTTGAAATGCACCTTGCCATAAATGCCTTTTCCGCCGGAGGGGTTGATCACATCAAACTCAGTGACGGTGATCCATTTATTATCATAGATTTCCTTCTGTGATAAAATGGTCCAGGGATTTTTTTTCTCGTTGATCACGATTAATGTTTAATAAGGAACAAGGAACAGGAAGCAAGGCACAAGGGGGCTTGCTTTGTTGCACAAATGTATCTATCATTCTCTAAACAACTCACAGGGAGGCGGTGATAAAACGACAAAGGATCTTATGAATATAATCCATAAGATCCTTCAAACTATGTGCGTAAAGCTAATAACCTATTTCAGGTTGAACGCCTTCTTTATCTTATCCACGTAGTCCAGCTTCTCCCAGGTAAACAATTCAACTTCTTTTGTAACAGTTTTGCCTTCGGGCGATACAAAAGTCTTTTTTACGATCTGCGGCTTGCGGCCCATGTGGCCATAAGCAGCTGTTTCGCTGTAAATAGGATTGCGCAGCTTCAATCTCTGCTCAATGAAGTAAGGGCGCATATCGAAGATCTCTGAAAGCTTTTCAGCAATTTCGCCGTCGGTCATTTCAATTTTGCAGGTGCCATTGGTATTTACATACAATCCCATTGGCTCAGCTACTCCAATTGCATAGGAAACCTGCACCAGCGCCTCATCAGCTAATCCGGCAGCAACCAGGTTCTTTGCAATGTGACGCGTTGCATAAGCTGCAGAACGGTCAACTTTGGAAGGATCTTTTCCGCTGAATGCACCGCCGCCATGAGCGCCGCGTCCGCCATAAGTATCTACAATGATCTTACGGCCTGTAAGTCCTGTATCGCCATGCGGTCCGCCAATTACGAATTTGCCGGTTGGGTTGATGTGATACTTGATCTTGTTATTGAACAGGTGGGCGTATTTCTTGTATTTCGTTTTTACACGGGGGATCAGGATGCTGATCATATCTTTCTTGATCTTATCAGTCATCTTGGCCTCTGTATCAAAATCATCGTGCTGTGTAGAAACAACGATGGCATCTATACGGATGGGCTTATTATTATCATCATACTCAAGCGTTACCTGGCTTTTTGCATCAGGGCGCAGGTATTTGATCTGCTTACTTTCCCTGCGCAGTGCCGCCAGTTCCTGCAACAGTTTATGTGCAAGGTCCAATGCAAGCGGCATGTAATCTTCTGTTTCATCAGTAGCATAGCCGAACATCATGCCCTGGTCGCCCGCGCCTTGCTCTTCTTTTTTCTTGCGGTCAACACCCTGGTTAATGTCAGACGATTGTTCGTGAATAGCAGAAAGGATACCGCAGGAGTTGGCTTCGAACATGTATTCGCTGCGGGTGTAGCCGATGCGGCGGATGACCTGGCGTGCAATTTCCTGAACATCCAGGTAAGCTTTTGATTTCACTTCGCCGGCAAGTACAACCTGGCCGGTTGTAACCAATGTTTCGCAGGCAACTTTCGACTGTGGGTCAAAAGCAAGGAAGTTGTCAATAAGGGCGTCGGATATCTGATCGGCCACTTTATCGGGATGGCCTTCAGACACACTTTCAGAAGTAAATAAATAAGGCATGAGTATCTACAATTTTACAGATGACGAATCCGGGTTTAGGCATGGAAAACAGTTTCCAGTCGCGCAAAGATAATCGTAGAAATCAGATTTTGGAATAGATGATATACAGTCGTAATTTCTTTGCGGGGTCCGCGGCCGCTCCGCCGTGCAATACTACCCTTCCATAACCCAGTTGCTGAATGACCCGGATTGGGATTCTTGCAAGAAGACTTAAGTCAACATCGGAAAATTTTCCCGGAGGGAGATAATATGGGCTGGTCTCAAAAGGGGCATATAGCCGTAAAGGCAAATTGCGCTCCTTGCGGGTTACGATGCCCTGCACAGACCTCGAAATATTGAACCGGTAAGTGTTATCGCTGGTCCTGAGGTTGCCCCCAAACACCGTTGCGTTTGTTCCTCCGCTGGTAAACAGGAAATCGTTTTGTAAGGTATAAGCGCTGTCTTTAGCTTCCGTGATCATATCAAGGAAAAGCTGGTTAGGCAGTGCAAATGTATTTTCAGAAGCATTGGGAATGCGGCTAACGATCAATTCTGCCCTGTGTATTACCCTATTGCTTAAGGTGCTCAATCCCGGAATGCGAAGCTGCACGTAAGATCCGGGCGAGCCCTGAATGTACAACAGGTCGTCATTGGGGTTGCCATTTCCAAGATAAGTGGCATATCCGCCGCCGGGTGTGCGCTGAACGAGATTTGCCTGGCCCACCGTATTATGGTAGAATTCAGCAAACGTGGTATCCCGTTTCCCGCCACTGGTAACGCGGAAATAAACGATCACTTTCGACTTCGTTTTATCAGCCAGATTAAAATACGCCAATCCATTTCCGGTGGCACGGTCTGGTTTTACCGCCAGGCCACGGAATAATGTCCTGAAAAGAGAATCGCTGAAATACCCGCCGGTTGTAACGCTGTCCTTTGAATAGCCCGCAAATTTTCTGCCCAGGCTATTGTTAAGCCTTATCCGCATCACATTAACCACTTTTGGTGTATCAGGGACGCGCGATAAGAGAATAGTATCATTAAGATCTTTGAAAGTGACTGATTTGCTGCCAATCTCGGCTCCGAGCGGTGCAAAGTCAGCATGAGATATTCTATAAGCAGAATCCTTGAAATTGGCATTAGTCCCTATTTCAAATACCCTGAAAGTCTGCGCAGTATTGGTATCACCGTAAGAACCTGCGTATGCAAGGGATAAAACCACTGAGTCTATATCTACCGAGTCAGGATTTGTATTGCGGAAGGGATAGGTCCCATAAGCGGAAGCCCCTAACGTAAAATACATATCGGCAGTGGTGCGACCAAATTCCGGGTCGTTGGAAATATATCCAACGGCTATATCATCATCGGAAAAAGTGCGTGTTGTATCCGGAAGAAGCAGGTTGTCTGTTTCAACAAGAAGCGTTGTATCGAATGTAGTTACATTATCAACCGCAGGGATAAGCTCATTTCCCAGCTCGGTGGTATCTATTCGTGTACAGGCTAATAAAAAAAGAAAAAAAGCTGAAACTGAGAAGATAACAGGGTAAGTCCTTTTCACAAAGATTTTCGCATTAAGGTGACCGAATGGTTGACTATTTGGCAAGGTCGCTATACAATTGTAAATAGTCTGTTAAATCAGATTCTGCATTGTATCCAAGAATTTTCTTGCGCGATTTGCCGATCTCATCCACCAATTTTTTTTCTGGCTTATCGGTGCCGATAGTAATTGCATCGGCATATTCTGCACCAACGCGAAACAGCGCGTTATTTGTGCTTTCTTTCAAAGCTTCCAGGTCTTTTTCTTTCAGCGCGCCATTCAATGAAGCGAGCTTCGGAAAATCAGGGCTCAGTTTTTCCTTGAAAGTATTCTGCCCGATGGTAAAAACTACCTTGCTGTGAGAGAACACAGGCTCTCTTTTATAAACGGTCTTGAGATAGAGGGGTATCAGTCCGGTCATCCAGCCGCTGCAATGAATGATGTCTGGAGGCCATCCGAATTTTTTTACTGTTTCCAATGCGCCTTTGCAGAAGAACACGGTACGAAGGCCATTGTCATCGAAGAACTTTTCGCCTTCATCATTAAAAATGAATTTGCGCTTGAAAAGATCTTCATTGTCCAGGAAATACACTTGTAAACGGGCATTGGGCAAGGACGCTACTTTAATCTGCAGCGGGTAATCATCGTTATCAACGGATACATTTATTCCCGATAAACGCACTACTTCGTGCAGGCGATGCCTTCTTTCGTTAATATTACCAAAGCGGGGCATTATGCAGCGAACTTCGAACCCTCCTTCATTTGCCTTTATTGCAAGCTTATTTACAATCTCTGAAAATTCTGTCAGCTCCAGGTAGGGTGACATTTCATTGGCTATAAATAAAATTCTTTTCTTTGTTTGCATTATCGGAAAGGGGTTTAATTCAATTCAAAGAGTTGGCAAAGGTAAGGGTTTTAGGCGGAAATTACTCCCTGAGCCTCTTTCAGCCTACTCTAAACAACACATGATGATTGTTTTAACAAAAGCAGACGACCTGCGGGCGCACATTTCTTCGGCCCGCCGGAACGGAGAAAAGATAGGATTCGTACCCACCATGGGCGCACTTCATGAAGGCCATCTTTCATTGATAAAGGATGCCCGCAGGGAGACCGGTCAAACGGTCTGCAGCATATTTGTGAACCCGGCGCAATTCAACGATCCCAACGATTATAAAAAATATCCCGTTACCATCTCAAAAGATATACAACTGCTGGAACTAAGCGGCACTTCCGTACTGTTTTTGCCCGAAGTGGAAGAAATTTATCCAACCGGGCATACCGGGTTAGAGCAATACGACCTGGGGTTTTTAGAATCCGTGCTGGAAGGTAAATACCGGCCCGGCCATTTCCAGGGTGTTTGCCAGGTAATGGCAAGGCTATTGCGCATAGTGCAGCCAGATGACCTGTTCATGGGCCAGAAAGATTACCAGCAATGCATGGTGGTGAAAAAGTTGTTGCAGCTTACCGGTATGGACAATACCCGGTTTCATGTATGCGCCACCGTGAGAGAGCCGGACGGGCTGGCCATGAGCAGCCGCAATTTGCGACTGAATGCACAGGATAGAAAAACGGCCGCGACTATTTCAGTGGCTTTGCGCATGGTAAAAGAAAAGCTGCAGCCGGGCGATCTTTCAAAACTTGTAGAAGAGGCAAAGTCAATGCTGGCTGATAAGCAATTCAAAACAGATTACTTCGAAATAGCCGATGCGAATAGCCTTGAGCCCGTACAGCATTGGGATGGCAGCCGGCACCTGGTGGCGTTGGTTGCGGCTTTTTTGGGAGAAGTAAGGTTGATTGATAATATGGTTGTTAGTTGAGGAAGCTGCGAGCTATTAGCGGCGAGCTATGAGCAGGAAGAAGCGGGTTGAGATTCTTCTTCTGCTCGCAGCTCGCCGCTCAAAGCTCGCAGCTTTTCTTAACGTTCTAATCTCCCGTTTCTGCTTTACTTTTGCGCGTTATGGAAATAGAAGTACTGAAATCTAAGGTTCACAGGGCGGTTATTACGGAAGCGAATCTCAACTATATCGGCAGCCTCACGCTGGATGAGGACCTCATGGATGCCGCAAACATGATAGAGAACGAGAAAGTGCAGGTGGTGAACGTAAACAACGGCTCACGCATTGAGACCTATCTTATAAAAGGAAAACGCGGCTCAGGTATTTGTTGCCTTAACGGTCCGGCAGCCCGGAGCGGCGCAGCAGGCGATATTGTGATCGTGATCTCTTATGCGAACATGGATTTTGAAAAAGCCAAAACTTTCAAGCCATGGGTGGTATTTCCCAAAGAAGGCAATCTCCTCTGATTTCATATTGCCGTAAGCGTTCAGCTTTGTAATTTGTGGCTTTATGAACAAAAGATTGCGCGCATATCTTCAGTATGTTTTTTTCATTGCCCTGGCCGGGTTCTTTATCTGGCTTAGCTTTCGGAACATAGATGCTGAAAAATGGCAAAAGCTGTTAGCCGCGCTTAAGCAGGCCCGGCTCTGGATCTTCTTCCCTGTCCTCTTCTTATTACTCCTTAGTCACTGGTTACGCGCACTCCGCTGGAAAATGCTGATAGAGCCGCTTGGCTTTACCCCTTCTGCCCTGAATACATTTTTTGGAGTGATGGTGGGTTATTTCGTAAACCTGGGCGCACCCCGCCTCGGAGAGATCGTAAAATGCACGGTACTTGCCAGGTATGAAAAAGTTCCCGCAGATAAACTGGTAGGAACCATCGTGGCCGAACG
Source organism: Chitinophagaceae bacterium (assembly GCA_049689695.1). Lineage (GTDB taxonomy): Bacteria > Bacteroidota > Bacteroidia > Chitinophagales > Chitinophagaceae > DASPKM01. The sequence continues at coordinate 10,309 of JBAVMD010000556.1, forward strand.
TGCCTTTGACCTGATATGCCTGCTGATCGTATGCGGAGTAACCATTGCCCTGGAGTTCGATATTATTGGCTCGCTTGTGTGGAGCAACATTGCGCCCGTTTTTCAGACAAAAAGCGGCCAGTTCTCTTATCTTAAAGTGGGCATTATACTCGGTGCCATCCTACTGATCGTTTTTACCCTGCGTTTTATTTTCAGGCGGTTCCTTCATATCAATTTTATCCAGCGCTTAAAATTGATAGCCTCTGGCATAGTGCATGGATTGACAACAATTCGCCTCGTCAAAAATAAATGGCTGTTCCTGTTTCATACAGTCAGCATCTGGCTGCTGTACCTGATCAGCACCTGGCTGGGATTTTTTGTGTTGCAGGAAACAAGACATCTCGGAATAGCGGAAGCCTGCTCGGTGCTGGTGATGGGAAGCATCGGTATGATCTTTTCACCCGGCGGCATAGGCGCTTATCCTTACCTGATACAGCAAACGGTTTCCCTTTATGGCGTGGCCCCTGACCCTTATGGGGCGGCGCTCGGCTGGCTGCTGTGGCTGGGACAATTCATCATTTTTGTAGTATTCGGCGCACTCAGCTTTATATTACTTCCGGCACTTAACAGAAAGAAACATGCGCAAGCCTGATATCATTCAAGAAAAAATTTATTTGCTGCCCGACCTGCAGCGACGCATTCTTCAATGGCATTTTCTTGGTAAGACCATTGCTTTTACCAATGGTTGCTTTGATATTATTCACCGGGGCCATATTTATTCTTTGTCACAGGCTGCTGCCGAGGCGGATTATCTAATTGTCGGATTGAACTCCGATGCATCCACGCGAGGGCTGAAAGGCCCCGGCCGGCCCGTGAACGACCAGGATTCACGCGCACTGGTAATGGCAGCGCTTCAAATGGTAGATGCAGTTATTTTGTTTGAAGAAGAAACTCCTCTTGATCTCATAAATGCATTGATGCCCGACGTGCTTGTAAAGGGCGGCGACTACACCATCGATACCATTGTTGGAGCAAAAGAAGTGGTAGCAAATGGAGGAAGAGTGGTGATCAATCCGATCGTGGAAGGGTTTTCGACTACGGCAATCATCAAGAGATTAACTGATTAATTTACCTGTACATCCTCTCCACTTCCAACACAATCAACTCAATCTCCCTGTCATCGCCTTCTGCATTGTAAGGCTGTTTGAGGCTGCTGCCGAACACAAAAGCAACGGTTTGCCAGAAACGTGCGGTAAATCCGCCTTTGTATTCTTTGATGATCTCGTAACAGTTATTACCGGTTTGACGGTTGATGAGCTTCATCAACACCCTTCCCTGGTAAACAGAAAGGTCCTGGATGGGATCGGTAAATTCTTTTTTAAGATCTTTTTCCCTTGATTTGATGATGGACTTTCGCTTGGTGCCGGAACTAACATTCACCAGCTCGCGGTTAATATCGTTCATAATAGCGCCGGCCTTCTTTGCATAAGGATAGGTAACATATACCGCAT